>CAXBEA010000009.1:0-58021 GCA_963974645.1 uncultured Neptunomonas sp.
AACCGCGCCTGTTCATTATCGATACCCAGAGGCAACAACGGGTTCACGTCCTGACTGCGGATCTCTACATACTCAACCCCCCGCTTTCGCAGCGCCTGCAACGGCTTTTCGCCATCACGAACGACCCGCTTTGGACGGATATCACTGTAGTACTCATTTTCAATCTGAAGCAGATTGGTATTGAGCTGACGGTAATGACCCTCCTCGGTTTTTGTGCCTATTGCGGCATACGCAGGATAAGGGGTCGCCACCGCATCAGCGAGTGTTTGAATATAGTTTTCCAGGGTGTTGTAGCAGATATTCAGCGATGCTTGAGCCACGTTGGTATAGCCCAGATCACTCATTCGCAAGCTGGTCGCGTAAGGACCATAGAGTGTTTCAGCGTCAAAGGTTTCGAGGCTATGCGGCTTACCGCCAACAAAAGAGCGACTCAGCGCAGGCGAGGCACCAAAAAGATAATTGAGCAACCAGCCATGGCGACGAAAATTACGCAACAGGGCAAAGTAACGCTGCGATTGAAATTGCTGTAAATCGCCCCCCCTTTTCCCTGGTTCCAATAAGGACTGCAGCAAGGGCCAGATAGTCTCCGGCAACGAAAAATTGTAATGGATCCCAGCGATCGACTGCATCACCCGCCCATAACGCGTTTCAAGACCCAGACGATATACATGCTTCATGGTGCCATTATTGGAATTACCATAGCGACCAATCGGGACCTCGTGCGGATCGTCGATACGGCAGGGCATACTCCCCCCCCAGATGGTTTCATCACCCAGATGCTGGTAGGCGTAGCGATGCAGATCCTCCAGGTACTGCAGCGCAGGGTCGATACCCTGAAGCACCGGAGTGATGAATTCCAGCAAGGCTTCGGAATAATCGGTTGTGATCCGAGGGTGGGTCAGGGCAGCGCCCAGCGCACGCGGATGGTCGGTCTGAGCGACTCGACCTTCCAGGTTGACCCTGAGCCCCTCTTTCTCGATACCGTGCTGAATCCTTGTGAGGAGTTCAAGCTGACCACTGCAGAGCAGACCGTCAAGCAGTTGCTGAAGCTGTACTGACATACGCCTATCCAAAGATGCGACCGGAGCCGACCCTAAACGCACGCGGAGCTGCTAGAAGTCCACGGCTGTGAGTATCGATTGCGCGATGAGAGCCTCTTCGCGCAGCTAGAATCAACTAAAAATGGTACCGGTAAGCGGCGAGGAAGCGCTGGCGTAAAGCTTGCGCGGCATCCGCCCAGCCAGAAAAGCTTCTCGACCTGCTTGGATCGCTTTTTTCATCGCCGACGCCATCAACACCGGGTTACCGGCAGCTGCGATCGCCGTATTCATCAATACCCCGTCGCAACCCAGCTCCATCGCAATGGCCGCATCCGAGGCTGTGCCCACACCCGCGTCAACCAAAATTGGAACCTTGGCATTTTCCAAAATCAGCTGAATATTATGCGGATTGCGAATGCCCAGACCCGAACCTATCAAGGAGCCAAGCGGCATGACCGCAACACAGCCCATCGCCTCGAGTTCTTTGGCAATGATCGGATCATCACTGGTATAGACCATCACTTTGAAACCATCGTCGATAAGTTCACGCGCTGCAATCAGTGTCTGAGTCACATTGGGATAGAGAGTTTTCTCATCCCCCAGCACCTCTAACTTAACTAGATCATGCCCACCCAGCAGCTCACGCGCCAGCTTGCAGGTACGTACCGCATCCTTGGCGCTGTAACAGCCAGCCGTATTCGGTAACAGGGTGTATTTATCGGGAGATATCACATCCAGCAGATTGGGCTCGTCAGGATTCTGACCTATATTAGTTCGTCGCACCGCTACAGTCACAATCTGAGCACCACTGGTCTCGATCGCATCCGCAGTCTGCTGCATATCTTTGTATTTGCCCGTACCCACCAACAGGCGAGAACTAAACGTCATTCCGGCAAAACTTAGGGGGGTATCTTCAAATGGAAGAATCATAAAGCGCTTCTCTGTGGTGATAGTGACGAAGTGTACAGGTGGGTATTTAAAGGAATAAAACGGTTAGCTTAACCGCCGCCAATGGCATGAACGATCTCGATTCTATCCCCTGCTTTAATCGCGGTACTGCAATGCTGGCTTTTGGGTAGGATGTCGAGATTATATTCGACCGCAACCCGCTTGTCGGCCAGACCTAGCTGTTGCAGCAACAGTGCCACGCTGGTATCGGCGCCCAAGCGGTGTTGGTCACCGTTTAGCTCTATCTCTATCATCGCTCTCTCCCCTGCCGCCAAAAGGTCCAGCCAAGCAGTAACCAGCCGGCCAATAACGTCAACCCTCCCAGCGGCACTAGCCAGGTTACATTCGAAATTTCAGTGAAGCAGAGTATATACAAACCACCACAAAAAATACCGGCCCCCGCAGTAAACAGTCTCGCCACCTGCGGCAAACCCGACCAGGGGCGCAGCTGATAAAACCCACCCACTACCAGTAGGACTAAGCTGTAGTACATCAGGTAGTGATTGGCGGTCATCAGCCGGGGAAGATTTTCCGCACTGACCTGAACCTTCAGTGCATGCGCAGAAGCGGCCGAGAGCACCAACGCGCTGGCGCCGGACAGCGCCGCTACGATCAAGATCCAGCGGCCCGGAGTTCGAACCCTATCCATAGTAACGTCCAATCAAGACAACGCCGGGACAAGCCCGGCGCTGGTAGACCATCAAGAGAATTAATAATCAGGCTTCCAATACCGCCCGAACCTTCTTCATGGCGTTTTTTTCTAACTGCCGAATCCGCTCTGCAGAAACCTGATACTCAGCCGCCAGCTGATGCAGGGTCGACTTCTCTTCACTCAGCCAACGCTGTACCAGAATATTGCGGCTACGTTCATCGAGGTCACCGATCGCAGAGGCAAGCCGTGCAGACTCGTCCGCTGTCGATTGCGCATCCTCAACCAGTCGGGCCGGATCATTACGCTTATCTTCAAGATAATAGGCAGGTGCCTTATAGGCATCCTCATCGCTGTCATCGGCACCCAGGTCAAAAGCAGCATCATTGGAACTCATCCGCCGCTCCATCTCTCGCACAACCTTCGAATCAACCCCGAGATCAGCCGCCATGGCATGCACCTCGTCGTTGGTCAGCCAGGACAGGCTCTTCTTTGATGAACGCAGATTAAAAAACAACTTACGCTGCGCCTTAGTGGTGGCAACTTTAACGATCCGCCAGTTACGGAGGATAAATTCGTGCATCTCGGCTTTGATCCAATGCACCGCAAAAGAGACCAGACGCACACCGACGCGGGGGTCAAAACGTTTGACCGCTTTCATCAAGCCGACGTTACCCTCTTGAATCAGGTCTGCCTGATTAAGACCGTAACCCGAATAGCTCTTGGCGATATGCACCACAAAACGCAGGTGCGCCATAACCAACTGACGCGCCGCCTCAAGATCTTCCTCGTAGAAAAGCCGCTCGGTGAGCGCTCGCTCCTCTTCGATGGTTAAAATAGGAATCGCACTGACGGTATGCACATAAGCCTCGGGATTTCCTCCCGGACTCATCAAATCCATCGGCTGCAGACTGGTACCCATATATTCTCCGTTGACCTCTTTACCGGATAATTAACACCGACTTATTGACCCCTTACCCAGGCCAAAGTTCCTACTTTATGCGATGACCGCATAAAACAGAGCTGGACAGTGTAGCGATTGATCAAAAAGCCTGCAAGTCACAACCGACCCCCATGACACCCTGGGCCCTCGCAAGGCTCTCAGCAAACCTGCTCTTTAGCTTAATCAGCGGGGTTCAATCGCCTTCAGATGCCGCAATACCGCCAGCCAAGCCCCACTACTACCCAGCAATACCGCTAACAGCAACAGCACCAACGAGGAACCAATGCCCAGCCCCTGTAGCTGAAAATCTGACTGGTAGAGAACAATCAGCTGATCTACGACCGATCCCAGATACCAGAGGCTCAACTGCACCAACAGCCAGGCTAACAATCCAGCCCCAACTCCAAACCATAACCCCGTGTAGAGAAAGGGACGACGCACAAAGCTATCGGTGCCGCCGACGAGCTTAACGACCAGAATCTCATCCCGGCGATTGAGGATTTCCAAGCGGATGGTATTGCCGACCACCAGCAACACCCCTAGCGCCAACAACACCCCCAGCACCAACACCGCCCGCTGACCGAATTTAACCATCGCTTGCAGCCGCTGCACCCAGGCTAAATCGACCTGTGCATCATCCACCCCATCGATTGAACGCAACTGTTGGCTCAGCGCCAACAAACTCTCTGGCTGGATATAATCAGCGGTTGGAACCACCAGGATCACCGCCGGCAACGGGTTATAATCGAGCTGATCCAGCGCGCGGCCAAAACCGGCATACTGTTTGAAGTCATTCAGCGATTCATTTTTGGACAGGTAACTGAGCTGAGCAATCTGCGAATTCGACTGCAACTGGAGCGCCAGATCACGCCCCTCTGACTCACTCAGCTGATCCGAGAGAAACAGCGAAATCTGGGTCGAGCCCTGCCAGTGCTCACTGAGCTGGTCGACGTTTTGCAGCCCCACATAGAGCACGCCGGGCAAACAGAGCGCTATGGCAATCACCGCTAGTGTCATCAGTGTCGCCAAGGGCGTTAATAACAGCCGATGGAGACTCACCCTCGCCATCTCCAGGTGATGTCCCAGATAACTGCGGCCGCGCACCTTTAACTTCGGCTGCTGGCTGCTGGCGCCTTGGCGGGCTTGGTTTCTAGTGGCCGACATTGGACAAGCGCCCCTGCTCCAACCGAATACGACGGTGCGGCAAGGGAGAAATCAGTTCAAGGTCGTGGGTTGCCACCAACACAGTCACCCCCACCTGATTAAATTGATGAAACAGCCCCATCACCTCCGCTGACAACTCAGGATCCAGATTACCGGTAGGCTCATCGGCAAGCAGCAACTGCGGTTTATTGACGATCGCTCGTGCCAAGCCGACCCGCTGCTGCTCTCCGGTAGAGAGCACGATCGGGTTCAACTTCTCTTTACTCAACAGGCCCACTTTATCCAGTGCAGCTCGCACCCGACGGCCGATACTGTCGCGCTCGTAACCCGAGATATGCAGTGGCAAGGCGACATTATCGAATACCGTCCGATCAAACAGCAACTGATGATTTTGAAACACTACCCCGATTTTGCGGCGTAGGAAGGGTATTTGGGCTACCGGCATGCGATTGAGGTTTTGTTCGCCGACAAATACCTGGCCCTGCGACGAGCGTTCCATCAGCATAATCAGCTTCAACAGGGTGCTCTTACCCGCGCCCGAGTGACCGGTTAAAAACGCCATCTCGCCACGCTTGAGCTCAAAGCTAAGCCGACTCAACGCCTCATAACCACCGGGGTAGCGCATACTGACATTATCGAAACGGATCATAACAGCAGCCGTTCCTGATCAATCTTTATCAAACAGCGCTTGCACAAACTCCTGCGCCACAAACGGGCGCAGGTCATCGATCTGCTCACCGACGCCAATAAAGCGGATCGGAATGTCCAACTGCTTGGCGATCGCAAAAATCACCCCACCTTTGGCGGTACCGTCTAGCTTGGTCAGGGTAATCCCGGTGACACCGACCGACTCCGTAAACAGCGTCGCCTGACTGATGGCGTTCTGTCCGGTGCCGGCATCCAGCACCAGCATCACCTCATGCGGCGCACTATCATCAAGCTTGCGCATCACCCGCACCACCTTCTCC
Organism: uncultured Neptunomonas sp.; assembly: GCA_963974645.1. Classification (GTDB taxonomy): domain Bacteria; phylum Pseudomonadota; class Gammaproteobacteria; order Pseudomonadales; family Balneatricaceae; genus Motiliproteus. The sequence goes on from CAXBEA010000009.1 coordinate 5,713, forward strand.
AGCTCGCCCATCAGGTGCGCTTTGTTTTGCAACCGTCCGGCGGTATCGGCAATGACCACATCGACACCCTTGGCCTTGGCTGACTGTACCGCATCGAAAATGACCGAGGCACTGTCGGCGCCGGTATGTTGAGCTACCACAGGGACATTATTACGCTTGCCCCAGACCTGAAGCTGCTCAACCGCAGCCGCACGGAAAGTATCACCGGCCGCCAGCATCACCGACTTACCCTCGGCCTGGAACCGTTTGGCCAGCTTGCCGATAGTCGTGGTCTTACCGACCCCGTTCACCCCCACCATCAGAATCACATAGGGTTGCTTGGCTGCATCGATCTGGAGCGCGCCACTATGCTCGGATAGCAGCCCGGCCAGCTCCTGCTGCAACGCTTGGTAGAGCGCATCGGCATCGCCCAGCTGCTTACGCTCGACCCGCGCAGTCAGATTTTTGATGATCTCAGTCGTCGCCTCGACCCCGACATCGGCCATCAACAACTGGGTCTCGATCTCTTCGAGCAGATCGTCGTCGATCTCTTTAGCCAGCTTAAATAGATCCGCCAAACCACCGGCAAGGTTTGCCTTGGTGCGCCCCAAGCCCTGCTTAATTCGCTGAAACAGTCGTGCCTTGCGCTGCTCGGGTGCTTCTTCCGCCACGACTGGCTCTGGCTCTGGCTCTGGCTTTGGCTCTGTCTCTATGAGTGCCTCTAGCGGAGATGCTGAGGGAACAGCTATCTCTGCCGCAGACTCGATCTGAACTCTAGGTTCGGGTTCGACAACCACGTGGGCAACCCGCACCGCCTCGACGACCTCAGCAACTGCCTCAGCCTGTGGCGCTGGATCAGCGACCTGCTCATCGACCGCTTCCTCTAGCGGCCCAGAGGAGCCTGGCTTGGATGTTCCGGTGCGGGTCAGCCAGTAGCTGCCAGCCAGGGCGACGATCAGCGCCAAGCCGCCCATCAGATAAGGCAGGGCTTCGGGTCCAGTCAACGTTTGTATCAACTCATTCATCGAACTACATCTACTCCAGATAGGGCCTGATCGTGCCTTGACGAGGGAGCTTACAGCCCTCAAAACCCTCACCAACGCAGCATTTAATTGCGCGCAATCTTAGCATAGTTGGCTGACTAATAGCCCCACTAGCGGTTAAACTCGGCAGCACGACTCAAGGAGAGCCCATGGCGCCCCGCCCACCCTTATTCAGCCGCCGCCAGCTCAACCTCATCATCTTCGTGACCGCAGCCGTTATCGCGCTGTTATCGGTACCCACCAGCCCCTGGCCCGAATTTCAACGCAGCGTTCTGCGGCAAGTACCGCTCAGCTACAGCACTGCGAGCGCCCAGCCCCCAGAGCTACGCCTCAGTTTCGCGCTACCGCAGCAGACGCTGCTGCCTGCGGACGCCGCCGAACTGCTGCAGCTACTACTCGAACAACGATTAGCGCAAACCGCCTCCGCGTTCAAATCCAACTTACACCGCGATCGGTTGACCCTTACCATCACAGCAACATCACCGGCACTACTGGCACTAGCACTACCGCAGCTGGCACCGCTGCTGCGCCAACCCTTCGAACCTGAGGCGCTGATACAGGTAATCAAACAGCATCGTGCCCAGCAACATCTTGATCGAAACCAGCCCTCTCCATTGCAAAGCGCCGATGACTGGTTACAAGAGCAACTGCCGCCATCTAAGAATCAAAAACCAAACAACCTCACTGACGCCGCCATCACCCAGCTGCAACAACAGCTCTTTAATCGTACCCAGCTCCGCCTTAGCCTGACCGGATCAGAGCTTGAACCCATTACAGCAGCCCTCAGCGCGGCTCTTGAGCAATTCGGTCCGATACAGTCCGATCCTGAACAACCTAACGAGAAACAGTCAGATCAGGAACACCCCTCGCCAAACAACACCCGCGCGACAACACAGCGGCCAAGCGCAATCGATCTCTCCCCTGTAGCCGGCCTGCAACCGCTCGCAGGCCGGCAATCGCCCCTCTTTCCACAAGCCGTTTTGCTGAGCCGGCTGCTTGAAGCGCTGACACCTGAGGCAACCCTCCGACTCTACTCCGGCAGCCAGACCAGCTGGCTGGTCTGGCTAAACCCTTTGCAGACATCATCGCACTGGTTAGAAGAGCAAATAACCCAGATTCAGCAGCGCCTTGCCGCAATGAAGGATTGGGAACTGGAACGTGCCGGCGACGATCTCCTCGACCAGCTAGAACAACGGCTGGAAGAGCCCGGTGTAATTGCGGAGCAACTGGAGGTGATCGCTTTTTACCAGCTACCTCTGGATTATCTGCCGCAGTTTGAGGCTACAATAGCGGGGTTAACCCGGGCAGAGATCCGCCAGCAGCTGCTGGGGCTGCTCCAACCTGAACGCTTTAGCTACCCGCCTACTTTAGCTACTCGCCTAAATAACGCCGCTAGTAAGCCCTAACCTTTAACCTTAGACAGCCACCTCAATATGCCCCGACGCGCATCACCCTCAGGTTCCAGACCCAGCTCCGCCACTCCAACCAAGGGAGCCAATAAGCTACGCATCATCGGCGGCCGCTGGCGCAGCCGAAAGCTAGAGTTCGCCAGTCTGCCCGGGCTGCGGCCCACCACCGACCGGGTACGGGAAACCCTGTTTAACTGGTTGCAACAGCAGATTCCAGGCGCCCGCTGTCTGGATCTGTTCGCCGGCAGTGGCGCATTGGGATTGGAGGCACTGTCGCGCGGAGCGGCCCATGTAACCCTGGTCGATAGTGCCGATGCGGTGGTACGCCAGCTGCGTCTTAACCTGCACCTGCTCGGTGCCGAACAGGAGGCGACGGTAGCTCATAGCCAAGCCGTTCGCTGGCTTCAGAACAGTGCCAATGAGGAAGTTTTTGATCTGGTATTTCTCGACCCCCCCTTTGCCCAGGGAATGCTAGCAGGCTGCTGCGAGGCACTGGAACAACGGCCGCTGCTCAAGCCCAATAGCTGGATTTACATCGAAGCAGAGAAGACCTTGCAGCCACTACCGGTGCCGGCTAACTGGCGATTACATCGCAACCTGAATGCAGGACAGGTGGGTTGTTACCTGTTTCAGCGCATCTAACCAAACGGCCAGCTATCTCTGCTTTACTGCCCTAACGCAGAAATTAAAACGCCCCGCTGTGGCATCAACCACAGCGGGGCGTTTTTTCATCCGAGTCTTTCAGCACTTTCCGAGATTAGATATCTTCGAAGAACTTTTTTACCCCGTCGAAGAACGAGGTCTTCTTGGGCGAATGCTTCTCGTATTTCTCATCTAAAGTCGACTGAAACTCACGCAGCAGTTCCTTCTGTTTAGAACTCAGATGCACCGGTGTTTCCACCAGAATCTTGCACATCAGATCGCCCGGTGCGCCACCACGGACCGGCGGAACACCGCGACCACGTAAACGGAACATCTTGCCGGTCTGCGACTCTTCTGGAACCTTCAGCTTGACCCTGCCATCGAGGGTTGGCACGTCAATCTCGCCGCCCAGCGCCGCATCGACAAAGCTGACGGGGACTTCGCAGTAAAGATTCTTACCATCACGCTCGAAGATCCCATGCCGCCGTACCGATACCTGCACAAACAGATCACCGGAAGGTCCACCATGGGTGCCTGCTTCGCCTTCTCCGGCCAAACGGATCCGGTCGCCGGTATCAACGCCAGGGGGAATCTTAACCGACAGGGTCTTGGTATTCTCGAGCCGGCCACGACCATGGCAGTCGGTACAGGGATCGGACACGGTGGAGCCCTCGCCGTGACAGGCTGGACAGGTCTGCTGCACCGAGAAGAAACCCTGTTGCATCCGTACCTGACCGATACCACCACAGGTACCACAGCTGGTCGGTTTGGTCCCCGCTTTAGCACCGGTTCCGCTACAGGTTTTACAGCCGATTAGAGTAGGGATGCGGATCTTTTTCTCGACCCCGCGTACCGCCTCTTCCAGATCGAGCTCCATGTTGTAGCGAAGATCTGCGCCTCGCTGAACCCTTGAGCGACCACGACCGCCGCCACCGCCGAAGATATCGCCGAACACATCACCAAAGACATCACCAAAGCCGCCATGACCCTGACCCGCACCACCACGCATATTAGGATCAACACCCGCATGACCGTACTGATCATAGGCCGCTTTTTTCTGGGCGTCCGAAAGAACCTCGTAGGCTTCATTAGCCTCTTTGAATTTATCTTCTGATACCTTATCGCCCGGGTTACGGTCAGGGTGATGCTTCATCGCCAGGCGGCGATAGGCCTTTTTGATATCCCGATCAGAGGTATCCCGAGAGACCCCTAGAACTTCATAGTAATCACGCTTGGACATAAAAAATCCGCTTGATAAACAACGCTAGTGCAAAAGCCAGATACAACAACGCGGAAGTGTGGCTCCCGCGTTGTTATTTGCCGCTAAAAAAAGCTAAACGACCTACTTCTTGTCGTCTTTAACCTCTTCAAATTCGGCATCAACGGCATCATCAGCACGGGAGGATTCAGCCTGCGAATCCGCACCCTCAGCCTGCTCGGCCGTTGCATCGGCGTACATCTTCTGCGCCACGCCTGAAACCGCTTCGGTCAATGCAGCCGTCTTGGCTTCGATCTCATCCTTATCATCGCTCTCAACCGCAGTTTCTACATCAGAAATCGCCGCTTCGATCGCCGCCTTCTCTTCATCACTGGCCTTGTCACCGGCTTCTTCGAGAGTCTTTTTGGCGGTATGGATCATGCCATCGGCACCGTTACGGGCACCCACCAGCGCCGCAAACTTCTCATCTTCAGCCGAATGCGCTTCAGCATCAGCCACCATCTTTTCGATCTCTTCGTCAGACAGGCCGGAAGAGGCCTTGATGATGATCGACTGCTCTTTACCGGTTGCCTTGTCTTTCGCAGAAACGTTAAGGATACCGTTGGCATCCAGGTCGAAGCTAACTTCGATCTGTGGCATGCCGCGAGGCGCTGGCGGAATATCAGCCAGATCGAAACGACCCAGAGATTTGTTCTGGCTGGCTTGCTTGCGCTCACCCTGAACCACGTGAATAGTCACCGCACTCTGGTTGTCATCAGCCGTTGAGAACACCTGAGACTTCTTGGTAGGGATGGTCGTGTTCTTCTCGATCACCGCCGTCGCTACCCCACCCATGGTCTCGATACCCAGCGTCAGTGGCGTCACATCCAATAACAATACGTCTTTAACTTCACCAGAAAGCACCGCTGCCTGAATAGCAGCACCCATGGCAACCGCTTCATCGGGGTTAACATCCTTACGCGGCTCTTTACCGAAAAAGGCTTTAACTTTGTCCTGCACCATCGGCATCCGGCTCTGACCACCAACCAGGATCACATCGTCGATCTCAGACGCGCTCAGACCTGCATCTTTCAATGCCTGGGCACAGGGAGCAATCGTCCGCTCAACCAGCGCTTCAACCAGCGACTCCAGCTTAGAGCGAGTCACTTTGACGTTAAGGTGCTTAGGACCACTCGCATCGGCAGTGATGTAAGGCAGGTTAACATCGGTCTGCTGGCTGCTGGACAGCTCAACCTTGGCCTTCTCAGCCGCTTCTTTTAAGCGCTGCAGCGCCAAAGGATCGTTGTGCAGATCGATGCCGGTGTCTTTCTTGAAAGACTCTGCAAGGTACTCGATCAAACGTGAATCGAAATCTTCACCACCCAAGAAGGTGTCACCGTTGGTAGAAAGTACCTCGAACTGGTGTTCGCCATCAACTTCAGCGATCTCGATGATAGAGATATCGAAAGTACCGCCACCCAGGTCATAAACCGCGATAGTGCTGTCACCGCGCTTCTTGTCCATGCCGTAAGCCAGCGCGGCAGCCGTCGGCTCGTTGATAATCCGCAAAACATTCAGACCCGCAATCTTACCGGCATCTTTAGTCGCCTGACGCTGAGAGTCATTGAAGTAAGCCGGTACCGTGACGACCGCGTCGCTCACCGTCTCGCCCAAGAAATCTTCAGCGGTCTTCTTCATCTTCTTCAGAATTTCGGCACTGATCTGGGGTGGTGCCTGCTTGTTGCCCTTGATATCTACCCAGGCATCGCCGTTATCGGCTTCGCAGATCTTATAAGGCACCATCTTGATATCTTTCTGAACCACCTCATCCTTAAAGCGACGACCGATCAGACGCTTGATCGCGAACAACGTGTTGCTCGGATTCGTTACTGCCTGGCGCTTGGCAGATTGGCCGACCAAAATCTCACCATCTTCGGTGTAGGCGATGATCGACGGCGTGGTCCGATCGCCTTCGGAATTCTCGAGTACTTTCGGCTTGCCACCATCAAGCACAGCCACACACGAGTTGGTGGTGCCTAAGTCAATACCTATTACTTTACCCATGATTTGCTCCAGTCTTACTGTGCCAGCCCGAGTGGTCGCTCGGCACTGGTTGATTCTAATTAAATATCTATATTGGTCTGCTTACGAGGGTTTCAAGCCTGCTCGTCGATTTTCGGCATATCCGGCTTTTTCTCACCCGCTTTGGATACCATCACCATCGCCGGACGTACTAGACGACCGTTAAGCTGGTAACCTTTCTGCATCACGTGCAATACGGTATTGGGCTCGACGTTGTCATTTTCAACCATCGTCATCGCCTGATGAACCTGGGGATCAAAGGGTTCACCCTGGGGATCAATACTTTCAACGTTGAACTTTTTCAGCACGTTCATGAACGAACTCAACGTTAGTTCGACCCCTTCACGGATCACTTTGACATCGGCATTATCGTTCTGCGCCGAGTCCAAGCCGCGCTCGAGGTTATCCACCACCGGCAGTAACTCTTCAGCAAAACGCTCGAGAGCGAACTTGCGCGCCTTGGATACATCCTGCTCGGCACGGCGGCGAATGTTTTGCACATCCGCCTGCGCCCGCAACACCTGATCCTGGGCATCTTTTAGCGCTAACTGCGCCTTCTCAAGTTCTAGATCTAAATCCTGACGCAACGATTCACTGCTCTGCTCTGCTGCCGCTTCGCTTCCAGTACTGCCGTCTACCTGCGATTCGAAGGCGGCGCCTGCCGCCGACTCAGAGCCCACAAGCTCCTCCGGGTTCGCTGCCTGTGCCTTATCTTCGTTTACCATCAATGCCTCCAAGACTCAGCGGGATGGGTGTAAATATTGCTATCCGAGCCCCCTATATGGGGATGGCACTCTAAGATTCAAGGCTATTAAACAGACAATCTAAAAGACTCTGGAATAGCCTCAAAAACTACTGTATAAATAAACATATTTATTAAATCTACCCTGGCAGGATCCCCATGCTGACCCACCTGAGTATTCGCGACTTCACTCTGATCGACCAACTGGATCTCGAACTGGAACAGGGCATGACCGTCATCAGCGGTGAAACCGGTGCTGGCAAATCGATCATGCTTGACGCCCTAGGACTCGCCTTAGGCGATCGTGGCGACTCGGACATGGTTCGCCACGATTGCGAGCGCGCCGACATCAGCGCCAGCTTCGATCTGAGTCAGCTCCCTTTAGCACGCCAGTGGCTGACAAAGAATGAACTCAACCAGGATGATGAATGCATCCTGCGCCGCGTTGTCGGTCGCAACGGTCGCTCACGCGCCTATATCAACGGCCAGCCATCGCCACTGCAAAATCTCCGCGCACTGGGCGAACTACTGATCGAGATCCACGGCCAGCACGAACACCAAAAGCTACTCAAAAAAGACCACCACCGTCCACTCCTAGATGGGTTTGGAGATCTAGATGCGCTGGGAAGCCAAACTCGACAACAGTTCCGTAACTGGCAACAGCTGCAACAACGCCTGGACGTGCTCCGCAGCCGCAGCGAGCAACAGGACGCACGCGAACAACTACTGCGCTATCAGGTCCAGGAACTCGATCAGATCGCGCCTGAAAGCGGCGAACTGCCAGAGCTGGAACAGGAACAACAGCAACTCGCCCACGCCGAAACCCTATTGGAAACCTGTGATGCAATTCGCCAGCGCACCACCGAATCCGACGAGGGTAATTGCGCCAGCCTCCTCAACAGCTGCCTGCAACAGCTCGCCGCGCTGAACATTGACAACAAAACACTCAGCAACAGCAGCGAAATGCTCAACTCGGCGCTGATCCAGATCGAAGAAGCCTCATTAGAGCTTGGCCATTTCATCGATCGTACCGAGCTCAATCCGCAGCGACTGGAAGAGGTTGAAGAGCGGCTTAGCCTACTTTATCAGGTCGCACGCAAGCACCAGATCGAGGCAAATGAACTCCCCCAGTTACACCAACAACTGGCTGAGGAGCTCGCCGAGCTCAGCCTTAGCGATAGCACCCTGGAACAGCTTACCCAAGACTGTCGCAATGCCGAGCACGGATTTCAGCAACTCGCCCAGCAACTGAGCCAACAACGCAGCACGACAGCTTGCCGCCTCGGCGAACAGGTTAACCAGCAACTGGCTCAGCTGGGCATGCCCGCCAGCAATTTTGAAGTCCGACTCAGCGCCTGCGCCGCCAAAGCCTACGGACTCGAAGAGGTAGAGTTCCTGATCAGCACCAACCCTGGACAACCCGCCAAACCGCTGGTAAAGATCGCTTCGGGCGGCGAACTATCACGGATCAGCCTAGCTATTCAGGTTGTAACCGCCCAGACCTCCGCCACACCGGTACTCGCATTTGACGAGGTTGATGTCGGCATCGGCGGTGCCATCGCCGAGGTGGTGGGACGCTTATTACGGGAACTGGGTAGCCACAGCCAGGTACTCTGCGTGACCCATCAACCGCAAGTCGCCTCGCGAGGACAGCATCATTTGCATGTCAGCAAGCAGCAGAACAGGGGACACAGCAGCAGTAGCATTCAGCGCCTGGATGCCAAGCAACGAATACAGGAGATAGCCAGAATGCTTGGTGGAATCGACATTACCCAGCGCTCTATCGATCATGCCGCAGAGATGCTGGCGCTGGATTGAGACACTTATAAAGTCGACCTTACACAATCAAAAAAGCCGACAGACTGTCGGCTTTTTGGTATTTTTTCTCTTTTCCCGCGTTTATCCAACCATCATCCAACCAGTTGGCTTGACCCCAACATCTGGATCCAGGGCGACTAAAGCAACTCCTGACAACCACCCTCGCAAACCCCATAGAGATACACGGTTCGATCAGAAATACTGAAGCCGAGATCCTTGGCTATCTGCTGTTGGCGCTGATTTAATTCGGGGTCGCTAAACTCTTTCACCCGACCGCATTTGACACAAACTATATGGTCATGCTTTTCATCTGAAGCAAGCTCAAAAACCGAATGACCTCCTTCAAAATGATGCCTGACGACCAGTCCCGCCGCCTCAAACTGCGTTAGTACCCGGTAAACCGTCGCTAGGCCGACATCCTCACCAGACTCCATCAGAATCTTATAGATATTTTCTGCGCTCCAGTGATCACCCTCACCTGCACGCTCCAAAATCTGATAAATTTTGACCCTTGGCAGGGTTATCTTAAGACCCGCTTTTCGAAGCTCTTGGTTTTCTGAACTCATGATCTTCACTGTTTAGTTAAAGAAGGTCTGCGCTAGCGCTTAGCTGAACCTGAAGAATGATGTATTATCTACGCTCAAGTTTGAGTGAAGCCGTATCCAAATGCAAAGAATTATTATTAGCGTTACCATTCTGCTTTCAGCGCTGACCACTATCAGCGCCTGTACCTACTTTCCAGGCGTCCATAAAATAGACATCCAGCAGGGCAACCGTATCACCCAAGAGATGATGGACAAGCTAAAACTTGGGATGAATCGTAACCAGGTTAAGTATATTCTCGGCACCCCCATGATCGCAGATACCTTCAACCAGTCACGCTGGGATTACTTTTACAGTCTCAAGCCCGGCAGTCAAAAAAGTATTCAAAAACAGCTGGTGCTGATTTTTAAAGATGACTCGCTTTCACAAATCACAGGCGACTACCCAACAGAGGAGCACCTCACTGAGAGTGAGCTATCAAAAGACACTCCAGCCCCCGTGTCACAATAAGCCTTACTGCTTATATACTCATTTACCTTCTTGCTCCGCCTTAAGCTTAGCAGCGCGATTAGCACGGGCAACTTTCGGGTCAATAATAAGCGGTCGATAGATCTCCACTCGCTGTCCCGCTTTAAGCACCTCTTGACGCGGGTCACGAACAGCCTTTCCAAACACCCCCATAGGGTCATTATCTGGATCGATCTGAGGAAAATACTCGACTATTTTTGACCGGATCACAGCCTCATAGACGGTACAGCCAAGCTCCACCTTTACTTTAAAAATCTTTTGTTCATCCGGCAACGCATACGCAACTTCAACGTTAATCATATTCACTCTCATCTTCGCGATTTGGTTTTCGAGTCCGGGCTAACAAAGCACACTCTAAGCGCTCTATGAATTCACTAAGGAATCAACACCCGTAACGGCGGTCGGCCTCGATACAGAAAGCGTCAACCATCGCTATAGCGATCTGATTAAACACCTTCCCCATCGCCAGCCCTGTCAGCTTACCCTTAAAACCAAAACTGAGATTTAAATTTACCTTACAGGCATCCTCCGCCAAGACGGTAAAGCGCCAAGATCCCGCCAAGCTACTGAACGGCCCCTCTACAAGCTCAATCAGAATAGCGTCCGGCGCTGTCATAGTATTACGGGTAATAAAACTATACTTAAAACCACCTTTCGCCACACTCAAGCGCGCTACCATATGCTGAGCACTCTGCTCTAGCAGCTCAGTACTAGAACACCAGGGCAAAAACGAGGGGTAGCTCAGCACATCATTGACCAGATCAAACATCTGCTCGGCTGAATGCAAAACCAGCGCACTGCGATCAACATCGGTCATGCCTATCTCCGTTATCCTGCGACCTTCTGCCACAGGTTTGCAATAAATACGACTGCAACGGCAGCCGGAGCGACATAGCGAATAACAAAAAACCAAGCCGTGAACACCCACTCGGAGCGCATCGAAAGCTCTTCTCGGGTAATCCGCCGACCCACCCACCAGCCGGCAAAGATACAGACCAATAGGCCGCCCAATGGCAGCAACACATTAGCCGTCAGGAAATCCAAGAGATCAAAGAAATTCATTCCGCCCAGCGACCACTGACTACCTATATTAAAGGATGTCAGCGCGCCGACCCCCAACACCCAAACGATCCCGCCCAGGATCACACAGGCTTCAAGACGAGAGATGCGAAAGCGCTCCACGACATAGGCAACCACCGGTTCAAGCAGAGAAATCGCCGAACTCCAGGCTGCTATGGCGACCATCGCAAAAAATAAAAAACCAAAAATCTGACCGCCGTCCATATGTCCAAAAGCAACCGGCAGGGTAACAAACATCAAACCCGGACCGGCGCCAGGATCGAGCTGATTCAAGAACACAAGAGGAAAAATCGCCAAACCCGCAGCCAGCGCCACCAGGGTATCCAAAGCAGCCACAATCAATACTGTACCGCCAATAGATGCATTTTTAGGCATATAGGAGCCGTACACCATCATCGACCCCATCCCCAGGCTCAAGGTAAAGAATGCATGCCCGAGCGCCACCAGTACCGCATTCCAGCTCAGCGCACTAAAATCGACATGAAACAGGAAATAGACCGCCTGACCAAAGGCACCTGAGGTCATCGCGTACACCAGCAGCAGCAACAACAGAATAAACAGTAGCGGCATCAGAATCCGAATCGCCACCTCCAATCCTTTAGTCACCCCGCGAGCCACAACACCAGCAACCAATATAACGAACAGCGTATGCCAGATCACCAGCTCCTGCGGATCCGCTAGCAAGCCTGCAAATAATGCCCCTATCTGATCGACGCCAGCGCCAACAAAGCTACCCTCAGCTGCGTAAACCACATAGGCAAGCACCCAGCCGGATACCACACTGTAGAAGCCGAAGATCATCATTCCGGCAACCACCCCGCATAGTCCCAGCCAAGCCCAACGCCGGCTGCTCCCGACTTCAACCGCCAACTCACGAAACGTATTGGTTGGACTCTGGCGACCGCGCCGCCCCAGTAGCACCTCCGCCATCATGATCGGAATACCGACCAATCCGATACAGGCAAGATAAACCAGTACAAAAGCACCACCGCCATTTTCGCCCGCGATATACGGGAATTTCCAGATATTACCCAGCCCCACCGAGGAACCGGTGGCAGCCAGAATAAACGTCCAGCGACTTGCCCAAGAGCCATGTATCGATTGCCGATCGCGCATACAGCAAACCAGAGATTAAGAAATCAGGGGCGGATTTTATAGCAATGCAGCGCTGAAACAAAACCCGCGGCATGGAACATCACATCTCATTCATCGAACCTTTATCCACCACTCGCTTTAGCTGCAAGCGCTCTATATAATCGCCGCCCATGGCTAAGAACAAAACAACAACTTCATCCAACGGTAATATCTGCAAGAACAAACGTGCACGTTACGACTATCACGTCGACGAGCGGTTTGAAGCAGGGCTTGTACTTGCCGGTTGGGAAGTGAAGAGCATGCGAGCAGGCAAGGCGCAACTAACCGACTCTTATGTGTTCTTAAAAAATGGTGAAGCCTGGCTACTTAACTGCCACATAACACCGTTGCAGACAGCCTGTACCCATGTGGTTGCCGAGCCTACGCGCGCGCGCAAACTACTACTGAACAAACGCGAGTTGGCCAAGTTGTTTGCCAGCACCGAACAGAAAGGCCATACTTGCATCGCATTGGCGCTGTACTGGAAAGGCAGCAAGGTTAAGTGTGAAATTGGCCTAGCCAAAGGCAAGAAAGAGTACGACAAACGCGCGACCGAGAAAGATCGTGACTGGGGTCGCCAAAAACAACGAATCATGAATAAAAACTGATTCAAAACGAACTTTTTGATCTACTGCCGCTCTAACAGGCGTGTAGATATTTAGAGGAGATGTCTGACTCGACCATCAGGTCGATCATACCGGACACAACATTTTCGGGGCTGATTTGGTTTCGACATGGTGCGTATGTCCTGTGTGCATGCCGTGAGTGGTAAATGATCACGTTAATAAACACTGCCAATGCTTAATTGCAAACGACGAAAACTACGCACTAGCAGCTTAATAACCTGCATAGCGCCCTTCCACACATGCTTGTCTGTAGGCTGTGGTACGGAAGGTCATCCCATACAGAATCGCGACGGATGTCTCGCTAGGGGCTGAAGCGTTAAAACGAATCTGGCTCGCTCTATAGAATCCTGTCAGTCGGAGTCTCAAGAGTTAAATTAAATAACTGACTAAGCATGTAGTATCACTGGTTCGGAAACATTGTGGACGCGGGTTCAAGTCCCGCCAGCTCCACCAAAAGAGGGTTCCACCGGAACCCAAAAAAGCCCTCAAAGCCAACATAATAAAGGCTACGAGGGCTTTTTTTATACCCATACCGTCCAATAAGCGCCTATACAATCCCAAGTTTTTAGCAATACACTTGGCAGTACGGTCCCCCCCCCTACTACTAATATTTCAAATTACGCGTTGGCAACTGAGGCGTTCGAATACGTTGTCTCGGAGCAGCTTGACTGCACTTTTTTCGCCTATGCTTGTAAGCACATGTCCTTTCACCTTATTCGTGAATGATCCTCATAGATTCGCTAAGTTCATGTATCGATTGTTGGATGCTTGCTCATCCACAAAGGTACGAAGATGTTTATAAAAGGAGAGAGGGTCCGTCAACCTTACATACCGATGCGGGCTCGGTTAAGTTCTTGAGCTTTTTATTAGCCTGCTAATGCGTGGGGATTTGGCAGCGTATATGCAGTTTGGCTGCTATGCGAATACCTCATGCAACCTGCGATTTACTCCGAGATAGAGCACGTAAACAGCGGGCCTGAACTGATGAAGATAGGATTCGATCTTGATATATTCGATTAAACAAGGTGCCTCTGAATGTTGCCAAATAGCAGAAAATCCATGATGTGTAGTCGCGCAGAATCTAGATGTAAAGCCGCTATGAAGTCTATGCGATTGCTGGCCAGGCTTATCTTCGCTACCCTTTTTGTGACAGCGCTGTGCAACACTCGTGCTCTTGCTCAAGGGCCCTATGTTCCGCTAATACCCCCTCCCGCAGACGAATTCCCGGCCAATCTCGATGGCCCATACATTAGCTATTCCCTAACAATCTTCACCAACTTGCCGCCAACACCCCAGCACCTTCGGATGATCGAGAACCGTCGATTCCCATTGCAGCTTGAAATTGCTACGGGGACCGGTGGTCTAAAATGGGCCAGTAACACGGGTGCAATACCGGGAGTCTTTATCACCACTGACAGTGCAAATCCTCGGATTGTTCTTAGCTTCGCATTTGGTAACAATCCCGACCTGCCCTCCGAACTTTTTGGACCAGCACTCAAGATAAACTATCTACGGATCACTCGCGAACCACTGCCGGATGAGGAATTTCTGGAAATCCCATTCGACCGGATCGAGATCAGATACAACAGGGTGAAACCGGATCTTGATACGTTTGCAGCGTATCTCAACGCGGACAAATTTGATCCCGAGATCATTGACCACTACCGCCGATGTCCACCCTCTAGCGAGATTGTGTCCACGTTCAGCCACTTTCCCGATGGGACCGCCATTCGAACCGGTGGACTTAGCCTTTACAAGGCAGGTCGTATGGACGCCGACTCGCGGATGAACACAGATGCGCGATACTACGACTCAGGCAATAATCGTAACGCTGGCCTGCACCCCAATCACCTCGCCTTGGGTGAGAGATACTTCGCCGGTGACCCTGGGAACTGGTTTCCAGCCGGCGGTTTATTGTACGAAGACTCCCTAAAGGCATCGTTAGATCTAGGTGCGGTTCAAACCAAACCGGGAGCAACTGCCCCGGATGGATTGGATATACATCGCCGAGGAGAGCTCAAAATCATCAACGGCCTCCCTCACTACCCAGTACGTTTTAAAGGGGCGGATGTCATAAAGGGATCAAACATTATCATCGGCTACTATTATCATGTGTTCGATGGACTAGGTAGTCATACGGTCCAGACAAAAGCCGAGGAAGTAACGACGACGATCAGTATCTCTCGCTCCTCCTACGCAAGCACTATGCGCAGTTCTACTAGTACCGTTGGCCTTGAGGTTGCTGTAAACGCTAAAGGAGGACTTAAAGATGTGTTCGAGATCGGTGGCAGCGTGAAGATGTCGACGTCGTTATCTGATACTAACGGTCAAACCGCGGGAGAATGTACGCAAGAGACGGTCGAGGTGCAGACCAAGTTTCCGAGTTACTTTACGCCAGGGACGCTGACCGTCGTAGAGTTCCCTGTGCTGGCGAATGCCACTAGGTGGGGTAATTCGCGATTTACTTTCGGGGGGGACGAGAAGCTTAGTATTGGCGGCACCGCGCGACTCCAGGAATACTCAATCCACAAGGGACGGCTACGAAAATTCATTTCTGACACCGACCCCGAAGATGCAACAATAACAACATACGGGCTTGGTGAAGAGATCTCAGGGGTTGATCGTAGCGTGGTTTTAGCCATGTTCCCTAATCTTGAAAAGTTAACAACAAATAACGTATTCGCCGGTCGCTGGCGTGATACAGATATATCTAACGGTGAAATCAGCTACCTGACTGTCACCTCCGACGGCACGGTGATGAATGACGCTGAAGAACCGAGGGTGAAGATCGAGGAGACCGGTGACGGTAAAGCAACGCTCACTTGGCTGAAGGAGAATAAGACTGCAGAGATAAATTTCAAGGTCATGGAAAGGCAGACAGATTCAACCTTTGGGATTGCTTCTAAGATTCTGTTCTCGCTCGGGGGAGAAAGGTCTAATTTCTGGATTAGGGCCGGACGGTAACGGGTAATTCGTTAAGCCCATTGTTGGCTATCTGTAGCTATAGAAAGCATAGGAAACATACCGATGAGTGCCGCCTATTTTTCACCCCAGACGCTGGAGTTTTTACAGTTGCTGTCTGCCAACAACAACCGAGATTGGTTTAATGAGCACAAGCAGAGTTATGAGGATAAGGTCAGGTCCCCCGCTTTAAGCCTTATTGAATCGCTGGCGCCGGAGCTGGCATTGATCTCCCGTCATTTCGTTGCCAGCCCACGCAAGAGTGGTGGGTCAATGATGCGGGTGTATCGCGACACGCGTTTCGCCAAGGATAAAACCCCGTACAAGACCAATGTCGGCATTCAGTTCCGTCATGAGCAGGGCAAGGATGTTCACGCCCCGGGGTTTTATATCCATTTTGGTATCGATGCGTGTTTTCTCGGCGTTGGGATTTGGCGGCCCGATAGCAAGGCTCTCGGAGCCATTCGCGATGCGATTGATCAATCGTCCGAATGCTGGCTGGCCGCACGCGATAACGCTGCGTTTACACGTAATTTTGAACTGGCTGGCGATAGCCTGAAGAACCCTCCTCGCGGATATTACAAAGAGCATCCGTTGTTGCCTGACCTCAAGCGAAAGGACTTTATCGCCCTACGCAATCTAAACCACGATCAGCTCTACTCGGACGACTGCCATAGCCTCATTTTGAAGAGTTTTAATGAAGGAAAGCCATTGATGAAGTTTTTGTGTGATGCCGTAAATGTCCCCTTTTAGCCCCTGTACTCGACGCCTTATTGCCAAGAGGCTACACGGATGAAGACTGACTGGATGGTTGGTAAGTTTTCTGCTGAGGGCTACACCCCGGTCGGCTTTAAAGGTGAAATGATGGCCTTGGCACAGCACCGAGGGGACCATAACCTAAATCCGGAGATGGTCAGCGAGATCAGTGCGCGAGGCACCCTGATTGAGGCAGCCGTGCTGATCCCTATTGTTGTTCGCCCCGAGGGACTGACGGTGCTGTTTACACGTCGCACCAAGCACCTTTCCAATCATCCGGGGCAGATCAGTTTCCCTGGCGGGCGCACCGAGGCGGATGACGCCGATGCCGAGCAGGCAGCCCTGCGGGAAACCGAAGAAGAGATCGGACTGATGTCTGATCGGATCCGCTTATTGGGTCGACTGGATGATTACATCACCCGTACAGGGTTTGTGGTGACGCCGGTGGTTGGACTGGTCACCCCTCCGTTTGATCTTAAGTTGGACGCCTTCGAAGTGGATGAGGCCTTCGAGGTGCCGCTCGCCTTTTTAGTCGACCCGCAGAGTCGTCAGCGCCACTCCCGTTTACTGTACGGCAAGGAGCGCTTTTTTTACGCCATGCCCTACAAAGACTATTTTATCTGGGGTGCAACGGCAGGTATGCTGCTCAACTTGTCGCATTTCTTGCGATGAGCAATTTAATCACTTATCACCGTACCCAATAGCAAAAGAGCGTGACTTAGCAGTACCTGATCAGCTCAGTCGGGGGACGATGCGTTGGGCTGCCTGTTCGCCATGACGCCGGGCCAGGCGCTCCGCTTCGACGCCGTCTCCCTGGCTGATCGCCTGAAGAATAGCGGCGTGTTCATCCCAAACCGCCAGCACCGGCGGCACGTTCTTCAACACCACGACCATGATGCGCAACAGGTGATGCCAGTGCGGTGCGATGGTGGCGTTAATCAAAGGATTCTCGGACAGTCGGTAAACCAGTTGGTGAAAGGCCATGTCAGCGCGGGCCAATTCCAAAACATCGCCTTTCTGGCTGCAGAGCCGACCGCGGTCGATCAACGTCTGTCCTTCGATCCTCGCCAAGCCGGGATTGAGCCGCGCGGCTTCCCTTGCCGCCAGGCCATCCAGAGCCGCCCTGATCTGGTACAGATGCAGTGCCTCTGCGGCTGACAACGGCGCGATTTCAACGCCCCTGCGTCCGGTGTCACGCACGAACCCCTGACTTTTCAGCAGTTGAATAGCTTGCACCACCGGTTGCCTTGAGACGTGCAATCGGCCGGCGAGCTGATCCTGATTGAGGCGTTCGCCTGGCTTTAAGTGCCCCTCACAGATGGCGTCCCTCAGGGACACATACACCTGGTTGACTAGGTCGGGCTGCACAGCAACGGGTTTAAGGGCAGACATGTTGAGCTCTCATCATCGCAGGGTTCAGGTAGTTTAAGCCCCGAAGAGATCCGGCGGAAGCTAACTGCCTGCCAATACTGCCCGCTGGATCAGACTTTGGTGGTTGATCCCGGGCTGAATCTTGGCAGCAACACCTCGAAGGCCACGGAAGAAGTAATCACCACAATCGCCAGCATTTGTATGGTCGTTATATCCTGATTGAGAAAAACCACGGCCAAAAAGGCAGCAATGACTGGCTTCAGGAAAAACAGATAACTGCCCCGGGTGATGTCTGGCACCGCCGCCAAGCCGCCAATCCAGAGAAACTGGGTGATGGTGGTGTTCCAAAGCCCAATGACCAGCAGAGCCAGTAGGCTGGTTTCGGGCAATTCAGTCAGACGCACTGGCGATGTCCAGATACCAAAGAAAAGTCCCACCACCAGCCAGAGGCCCAGCGCGCCGAGAAACATAGTCAGCGCCGTCATCCGCAAGGCCCCGAATTCGCCAATCATCGGCTTCACCAGAACCGAGTAGAGCGCAACGGCAGCCGCACAGCCCAGGGCCAGAAATATTCCGATAAGGTCTTGCCCCGATCCACTTAAACGGGCGATATAGCCGTCAGAAATCAGCAGACTGATGCCCACCAGAGCGCAGATGCCACTGGCGATCTTGGCACCACTGATGGGTTGATGATTGATGACCAGGTTGGACAGGCCAACGAAGATCGGGATGGTGGTGACCAGTGTGGCAACCTGCGGCACTGAGGCAAAATCCAGCGACCAGTGAAACAGCAGATAACCGATGGTAACGCCCAGCAGGGACAGACCGATCACCGACAGGGGTCTGGCACGAAGGGGGGCCAGTAGATCACGGCTGCCGGGCAGTGCCAGTGCAATGACGACCAAGCCGGCGCCGCCGAGCAGAAATCGCCACACCGACAGCTCGGGGCCACTGATACCCGAAAGAATGGCAAAGAATTCTGTGGAGGCGTGACCCAGAACACCCACAAACACGGCGGCATAGGCCAGATTGGCGTGACGCTGCCAGAGGGTCATGGGCGCAGCTCCGCTGCAAAATCCAGTAAGCCCCGGGTAAGTTCTTCGGGGCGCTCAGCAGGCAGAATATGTCCGGCATTGTCGAACTTGAGATGGCGCGCATCGGGCAAGCGCCGGTAGAGGTGATCAAGATCAGCGGGGTCGAGGAACACGTGATCCTGCATCCCAGTGACGACCAGTACCGGCAGTTTCAGCTGCTCGTAGGGAATGTCCCAGTCGCTGCTGCCTGCGTTTTTGAGTAAATTGTAGTGGCCTGAATCAGGCGCCAACGGGGTATAGGGGCCGGGCTGCAGAAACTGCTGCCGGTGCTCCTGCTGCCAGGCTTGGTTAAACAGCAGAGGGGCGTAGAGGTCGCGAAACAGTGACAGTCCGCCCAGCTCAACAGCGCGCACCAGCGCATCGTTGATCCATTTCAGTCGAGGCCCATCACGGCGCAACATATTGATCAGCACCAAGCCCAGGGTATTCAGCTGCGGAAGACCGGACAGCCAGCAACGGGCGGCGAACAATCCACCTATGGATAACCCGCACAGGACAGGCCGTTCCGGAATGACGTTATCTAACAGCCGCAAGGCATCGCGGATGATGAGGTCGGAATTCAGTGTCAGGGATTTGTCGAAGCGACTATTGGACTGACCGCGGAAATTGAAACTCAGGGTACCGTGACCGGCCGAGCGCAGCTGCTCAGCGATCTGCCCTTCCCACATGTCGGTATCGCCGGTCAGCGCGTTGAAGAACACCCAGGTGACACCTTCGGGGGATGTCAGCGGGTGATGGACGTAATAAAGACTGTTGTGTTGATCAATCTGCAACTCGGCCATCGTGGTAGTCACCTTTATTTATTGTTATCAGGTCCGATCACTTTAGTCGGTATTTTGTATCTTGTATACGAAATACGATGCTCATCTGGTGTCATTTATTGAAGAAGGCGTCCAATTGGTGACGTGTTCGGTTCATTACATGACTCACCTCCCACTAGAATTATAAATCCTGAAGTTAGATCAAGGTCAAGCAGGGGGCGCGTCGAGAGCCGCACAGCTGTCTTGAAAAACGCCGGTGCGAAATATTATTGACCATAGCGTCGTTACTATCCGCACGGGGCTGTTCAGATTGAGGATGGGCATTTTGGTTGGCTAAGTGCGGGGGTAGATCCGCAACTGCAGTTCGTGGTGAAGGGACTGAAATTTATCCAGCCGTTGCTGGACTTCTTGAGTACGGTTTCCAGCGCAGGCTCCCCGGCTGGCGGGGTATAGCCAGCCGGGGAGTGAAGACAACATCAGCAAAAATCAACGCATGTAGTCGGGAAGAGGGGTTTCCCCGTATGCTTCGTCAGGGAGCTCCTCCCAATATGTACGGTGATGAAAAGCCTGATGGATAAAGCTCAGAACATCATCGAGCTGATTTTTTTTCAATCGAGGAGGCGCTGGCAGCGCCGTTTCTGCCTGCGCCCCCTCACTATGGTCAGACCAGGTCAGGTGTGCACCTCCCTCCCCTGGCCCCATATGCAGGTGGTGGTTTAGGTCGGTCGGTGCATGTTTAAGGTACTGTTTAACCGGACCAGGACCTTTGCCGTCCGCTCCATGGCAGGCGGCACACTGTTGTTGATAGATAGTTTTTCCGCGGAAGGCTGATTCCTGATCGTTCCAGTCTCGCTGATCCATGCTTTCAGGATTCATCCAGTCATGTCCATGGCTGGTATCTGTACTGGCGATGCTGTGCACGGAAAACAGTGAGAGTAGACCCGTTGTTAGAACTAGGCCGCGAAGGGTACTTTGCTTACTAGACATGGTGATAACCTCCAAGTTGGTCATAGAAAACCATCTGGCCCAAAGCAGGGTGTGGATGAGTGGCCGATGGGTATTTCAGACTTCGTCTGGGCGCAACTGCCCTTAGATAAGCTCAGTTGGAGGCTTAGGGGGTCTGAAAAAGCTAAAAACTGGAGGAAAGCTTGAAAATATACTTGAATTCCCTTTTTGAGATTCCGGTGTGAGGGTTAGAGCAGAGGCCTGGGTTATTAAAGCTGAAGAGCAAGATTCATAGCAGCAGTGGTTCACACAACGCTCTTCCCCGGGTGCGTCGACGTACACCTCAAGGAGACCGCCCGGTGATAGGAGCTGGGAAGTGCACTCGATGGTCGCTGTCTGGTGTAGCTTGATGGGCTCACCGGCAAACAGTGATGAGGACCAAGAAACGGATAAAAACAAGCCCACAATCACCCAAAGCGTACAGCTTCGTTTATGGATTTCACTGTAGTGATTCATTTTGATTCCACGGAACCTTGTCATCTTGTGTAATTAGATGGTGCTAGATAAGTAGAGTTCATTATTAAACTCAATGGGGTTTGGTTCCCAGGGCCGAAAATTAACGGTGTCATGCTGTGGACAGCGATGAAGTTGATCCGCAGTAATAAACGTTTCTGTCGAGGATGATTCTTGGTTCTTGAGGGTTTGACGCTGACTGATTTGGCTGGATCAGTTGCCCCAGTAGATGGTGAAAGGCGTGTCCATCCATGACGCGCCCTCTCAGTGGAGATTCGTGTCACTTGAAGTCTAGCCTTACAACCGGCAACAACTAATTCAGACTGTATTTTTTAGGAATATGATTCTTGATATTGATCAATTTTATCTACAAGTTAGGCCACTATACTTGGAGCGCTATTTTTTCTGATGCTAACTGAAATAACCATACGCGAGTGGGGTTCACGTGCGAGTTATCAACCTATTGTTCGTTTAATCATTTATGGGAACGACCTAATGAAAAAACTTAATTCTCACCTAGTTAAAACCACAATAGCGCTGCTTGCAGCAGGCTGCAGTCAAACGTTGTTGGCCGCAAATACCGATGAAAATTCCTTAGCTGAAGCGCTGGCAAAAGGCAAAGTCAACGCCGATTTCCGTTTGCGCTACGAAAACGTGGAGCAGGATAATGCGTTGAAAGATGCTAATGCCCTCACGTTACGTTCTCGTCTGGGCTACACCACCGCTACCCTTAGTGGTTTCTCAGCGATGCTCGAGATGGAAGATGTCAGTGTCGTTGCCGGTGTGGATGACTACAGCGACGTGCCAACAGGCTTTAATCCGGGTGAGTACTCGGTTATTGCCGATCCGGAAACGACTGAAGTGGATCAAGCCCTCCTACAGTACAGCAATGGCGGTTTCACAGCGAAGCTCGGTAGACAAAGAATTGTCTATGATAATCACCGATTTATCGGTGATGTAGGCTGGCGTCAGGACAGACAAACCTATGATGGACTCAGCTTTAATTACAAACCCTCAAAAGAGCTCAGTTTGAGCTATAACTATATCGGCGAGCGTCGGCGTATCTTCGCCGAAGATGCCGATGTCAATTCCAACGATCACCTGTTCAATGGATCCTGGAAAATATCAGCGGGTACGCTCACCGGTTATGCTTACCTGTTGGAAGATGAAGACAAAGATAGCACCAACGATACCTATGGGGTGCGTTTTAAGGGCGCTAGCGAGGCCGGCGATATCAAAGTGCTCTATACTGCGGAATTCGCCTCGCAGGCATTTGAGCAGGGCGCAGCCGATAAGGATGCTGATTACTACTTCCTTGAGGGGGGGGCCGTTGTCAGTGGCTTTACCCTGAAAGCTGGCTACGAAGTTCTGGGCTCGGACGGTGGAACGTACGGCTTTGCCACCCCGTTAGCGACCTTGCACGGACATAATGGCTGGGCTGATCAGTTTCTCAACACGCCCGCGCAAGGCCTAGTTGACAGCTCTTTAAGCATCGGCGGCCAGCTGGCGGGCGGAAATCTCAAGTTAATTTACCACGATTTCGAGGCTGACAAAGGCACGGCAGGCGTGAACGATCTTGGCAATGAAATCGACGTTGTCTATAGCAAAACATTTGCTAAAGGCTATTCGGCAGGTATCAAATATGCGTCTTATTCGGCCGGTGACGTTGGCGTCGATACCGATAAACTCTGGGTGTGGTCTGGCGTCAAATTCTAACGGCAAAACACCGATAACCCCAGCCAAGACATGAGTAGTTGAAGACCCGCAGCGACCCCGATCGCTGCGGGTTTACTTATTTGGGGTACCATCGGTGACGTTTGAAAGCGGCTACAAAACCGGCAGGTTCACGTCTAGGCAGCCCGCTTTCTGTAACCGCCAGCCGTGCAGTGATTCTGCGGTCAACAATCCGCCGTGAGAACAGGCAAACAGAACATTAAACAGCGCAATGGCTGAGGTATCGGTTCCTTTGGTCGACCTGGTCAAGCATCCGCATCAGCTTTGGTGCGAATCAGGTAGAGCTTATCAGCAGGTAAGATGGCGACGATGCCGTCGCCCTCCATGCCGAGGCTGGCAGCATCCATGATCGCCTGGGCGGCGGCCTCGGCGCCGCTCTCATCCGTAAACAGCTCGATACGCGCATGGAGGGTCATCCAGTCTTTAGCGTAGAGATTGGCATATTCACTATAGCCTTTCACTTTGGAGACGCT
This sequence comes from uncultured Neptunomonas sp., assembly GCA_963974645.1. Lineage (GTDB taxonomy): Bacteria > Pseudomonadota > Gammaproteobacteria > Pseudomonadales > Balneatricaceae > Motiliproteus. Next base: position 29,145 of record CAXBEA010000009.1, read on the forward strand.
GACGCCGTACATCCTCAGTTGATGCAATTTTTTCTCAACCTTTTCTAACTGTTCAATGCGAAAAATCGCGATAACTTTTTTGTACTTCATGGCTGACTCCCGTTTGAGTGAAACTTCTCCCTGGCCTGCAGTACCCAGCCGTATACGACGGGTAACACCACCAGTGACAAGAGTGTTGTCGTCACCATCCCGCCAACCATAGGGGCGGCGATTCGCTGCATCACCTCAGCGCCTGTCCCGCCACCAAACATGATGGGCAGCAGCCCCGAAATAGTAGCAATGGCGGTCATGGCGATGGGACGCACCCGTTCCGAGGTTCCGGCCGTTACGCCGGCCATGATCTCTTCACCGCTGAGCACGGCGAACCGGGTTCCATTGGCGGCCCCTTTTTCCTGACGGCGACGCTCAACCTCCTGGTCTATAAAGGTCAAAACCAGTACGCCGATCTCCGCCGCCACCCCGGCAAGCGCGATAAAGCCGACGGCTACAGCCACCGACATATTGAAGCCGTACCAGTAGATCAGCCAGATGCCGCCCACCAGTGCAAAAGGAACCGAAAGCATCACCACTAGCGGTGTGGTGATGTTGCCGAAATTAAAATAGAGCAGCACGAAGATGAGCAGCAGTGTCGCCGGCACCACTACTTGAAGCCGTTTGGCCGCCCGTTCCATATACTCGAACTGGCCGGACCAGGTGACCGTATAGCCCGGAGGGATCTCGACCTGCTCGGCCAGCGCTTTCTTTGCCTGCGCCACATAGCCGCCGATATCAGAGCTCTTGATATCCACGTAGATCCAAGCGTTGGGGCGGGCGTTTTCACTTTTTATCACCGGTGCGCCACGCCGTTCGACAATATTTGCCACCTGCACCAAAGGAATCTGCGCCCCGGAGGGGGTGGGGATCAGCATCCGCTCAAGGCTTTCCAGAGAGTCACGTAGTTCGCGCGGATAACGTAGGTTGACCGGGTAACGCTCCAGCCCTTCCACCGTGTACGTCACATTCATGCCCCCTACGGCTGAAAGGATAACCTCCTGCACCATACCCACGGTGAGCCCATAACGCGCCGCCTTCTTGCGATCGATGTCGAAATCGACAAAATAGCCGCCCACCGCGCGGTCGCCGAAGGCCGACAGGGTATCCGGGAGAGTCTTCATGGCCCGCTCGATATCCTCCGAGAGGCGCGCCAACACCTGAAGGTCCGGCCCGCCCACCTTGATGCCGATCGGCGTCTTGATGCCGGTGGAGAGCATGTCGATGCGGGTCTTGATCGGCATGGTCCAGGCGTTGGCCAAGCCGGGGAAACGAATCGCCTTATCCATTTCGGACATCAACCCCTGCATCGATTTATCGGGGTCGGGCCACTGCTCGCGCGGTTTGAGGCGGGCGATAGTCTCCATCATCGAGAGTGACGCCGGATCGGTGGCGCTCTCGGCGCGGCCTACCTTGCCAAATACAGTGGCCACTTCGGGAAAGGTTTTGAGGATCTTGTCGGTCTGCTGCAACAGCTCCCGCGCCTTGGTGATGGATATACCGGGGAAGGTGGTCGGCATGTAGAGCACGTCACCCTCATCCAGTGGTGGCATGAATTCGCTGCCCAGTCTCGACAGCGGATACCAGGTGACGGCCAGCAGCACCAGCGCGCCGATCACCGTGATTTTGCGCCACCCCATGGCCAGCTTGAGTGCTGGAGTGTGAACAAAGTGCAGCGCCCGGTTCACCGGGTTTTTCGCTTCCGGCATAATCCTGCCGCGGATAAACCAGCCCATCAGCAGCGGCACCAGCGTCACCGCCAGCAGCGCTGCTGCCGCCATGGAGTAGGTGCTGGTAAAGGCCAGGGGTGAAAAGAGGCGTCCCTCCTGTCCCTGCAGGGTAAAGATTGCCAGATAGGAGACAGTAATGACCAGCAGGGAGAAGAATAGGGCAGGCCCCACCTCCTTAGCCGCATCGGTGGTGGCGGTCCAGCGTTCTGCGGTGGTGGGTTCGGCTCCCTTGCGGCTGGCTGCCTGCGCCAGATGTTTATGGGTATTTTCGACCAGTACAATGGCACCGTCCACCATGGTGCCAATGGTGATGGCAATCCCTCCCAGCGACATGATATTGGCATCGATTCCCTGCCAGCGCATCACCACAAAGGCCAGCAGGATGCCGATGGGCAGGGCGACGATGACCACCAGAGCGGAACGGACATGCAGCAGAAAGACCATGCAGACCAGGCTGACGATAATAAATTCTTCGAGTAGTGTCTCAGCCAGGTTTTCCACCGCCCGCTCGATCAACGCCCCACGGTCATACACCGGCACGATCTCCACCCCCTCGGGCAGACCCTGCTTCAACTCCTCCAGCTTTGCCCGTACCCCTTCGATGGTGGCGAGGGCATTTTCGCCAAAACGCATGATGACGATGCCGCCAGCCACCTCGCCTTCACCGTTGAGTTCGGCTAGGCCACGCCGCAGCTCGGGGCCGATATGGACATGGGCGATATCTTCCAGCCGGATGGGCGTGCCTCTGCTATCTACACCTACCGGGATGTCATTGAGGTCCTCGATGCTGCGGATATACCCGCGGCCACGTACCATGTACTCCGTTTCCGACATCTCGATAAGCTTGCCGCCCACGTCGTTGTTGGATGTTTTGATGGCGTGTTTCACCTTCGACAAGGGTATGTCGTAAGCGAGCATGGCATTGGGATCGACTTCCACCTGATACTGTTTGACAAATCCGCCCAGTGCGGCGACTTCGGACACCCCCGGCACGGTCTGCAGCGGGTAGCGCAGGTACCAGTCCTGGAGGGAGCGAAGCTGGGCCAGATCATGGCGGCCGGTCTTGTCCACCAGTGCATATTCGTAGATCCAGCCCACGCCGGTTGCGTCGGGGCCGAGAGCGGGGTTGGTGCCTGCGGGTAGACGGTCACCCACGTAATTGAGCGCTTCCAGCACCCGCGAGCGGGCCCAGTACATATCGGTGCCATCCTCGAAGATAATGTAGACGAAGGAGTAACCGAAAAACGAGTAACCACGTACGACGTTGGCATAAGGCACCGATAGCATGGCGGTGGTCAGCGGGTAGGTGACTTGGTCCTCCACCACCTGAGGTGCTTGACCCGGATATTCGGTGAAGACGATTACCTGCACGTCGGAGAGGTCGGGGATCGCATCCAGCGGCGTGGTCTTGACCGCCCACAGGCCCACTGCGATCACCAGAACGGTGGCGATTACCACCATAAATTTCTTCCGTATCGAGAGCTCGATGATGCGCTTAATCATGATTATGCTCCGGTGGCGGCACCTGCTTCCCTGCAGCCGTGTCTCCCGCGACACCTGCACGTCCCTGTGCAGAGTCCATCTTCATCTCTCCACCCGCCTTCGCACCTTGCCCGGTTGTTACCTTTTCTCCTGCGGCGGCCGTCGAAGGTCCTGCGCCACTGCTGGTACTGCTGGTAATGCTCAGCATCTTGGCTGTTGCTTCGCGCAGGCTGGACTCGGAGTCGATCAGGAATTGAGCCGAGGTGACTACCTCGTCACCCGCACTGATCCCTTCGAGGATCTGGGTCTTGCCCTCACTGGTAACCCCTACCTCTACCTCATGCGGTTCGAATTTTCCGGGGCTGCGCACGACAAATACCTGTTTACGGGTGCCGGAGCGCACCACCGCTTCTGCGGGGACCAGCACCGTGGCTTCACTGCGTTTGTTCTGCAGGGTGACGTCGGCAAACATCTGCGGAAGCAGAGCACCATCGGCGTTATCGAACTCCAGCCGCACCTTGGCGGTGCGTGTCTTCATGTCCAGATAGGGATAGATGTAATCTATGCGGCCATCGAATTTGCGTCCGGGCAATCCTTCCACGGTAATCTGCGCTGCATCACCTTCTTTGATCCATGGCAGTTCATATTCAAACACCTCGGCATAGACCCAGACCTTCGAGAGATCCGCCACCTGGTAGAGTTCGGTTCGGGGAGTGATATATTGACCCTCCCGCACCCCGATTTTGATCACTACACCGTGAAAAGGGGCGTGAATATGGATGTTACGTTTGACGTTTCCGGTCTTTTCCAGCTCTTTTATCTGGTGTTCCGGGATATCCATCAACTCCAGCCGCAGACGAGCCGACTTAACCAGCCGTTCGGCGCCCGTGCTGATATCCTCGAAAGGGCTGTCTCCGAGGATCTTAAGATTTTCCAGAGCCAGCAGATACTCCTCCTGACTGGAGACCAGTTGGGGCGAGTAAAAGCTCAGCAGGACAGCATTATGTTCGACCTGCGCGCCGGTCTTATCCACCCGCAGCGTATCAACCCATCCATCGATCTTCGGATAAAGGAGCGCCAGGCCTGTCTCGTCAAAATCGACACGTCCCACTGCACGCACTATCCGCGATAGCAGGCCTTTTTCGGCGCGCGCCGTACGCACACCGATATTTTGCACCGTGGTGGCATCGATTTTTACGGTACCGGGGGCCGTGCCATCGTTCCCATCGACATCGGCATAAACCGGGGTGTAATCCATGCCCATTTGGTCTTTAGCCGGTACCGGCGATGTGACCGAAGGATTCATGGCGTTGCGGTAGAACAGCGGGATGCGAACTTTTGCCGCTGTCTCGCCACCAGACCGGGCATCCCCACCATCCGCCGGTGTGACCGGTTGCAAGGGGCTGTCGTCGAACAGAAAATAACCGCCGGCCAGGCCTGCGGCCATTGCTAGAATAATGGTCAAGGGTGTGCGTGCTTTATTCATAGATATTCTCGTCGCCAACAGCCGCCGCCACCTGGGCCAATGCCTGGTGGGTTTCACTGAAGGCCTTCCAGTAAAGAGTTTGGTAGTCATAGAGCGTGATCTGAGAGCGAATCACGTTGAGGAAATCGACCTTGTTAACCCGATAGCCGGCGAGCATCGAGGCAACGGTCTGGCTCGCCTGGGGGATAATACCGGTCTTGAACAGCGCCACCTTCTCCTTATTGCGCCGGTAGTCCGACAGCGCCTGGCCGAGAGCGGCAGCCACCCGGTTGCGCTCATCCTCCAGCGCATAGCGTTGGCGCAACCGCTCGCTGCCGCGCTGACTGACCGCCCGATCCTGCTTGGTGGCGGTAAAGATCGGCAGAGTCATACTGAATGTGATGGTGGCGAAATCGTCGCGGGACGAACCATTCGGGTTATTGCCGTTGCGCAGACCATAAGCCGCTCCCAGATTAAAATCGGGATAGTAGGCCTTTTGGGCCAGTTCCAGGCGTAACCTGGCTGCCTCCACCTTGCGTTCTCGCATTGCCAATAAGGGGCGTATCATCTCGGCACGCGCCATCAGCCGGGTTTCATCGCGCACCGGCCGAACATCCCCGGGGACGTTTGTGGGCAGCACGACCGGTGCTGTTGCTGGGTAATCGAGCAGCGTATTTAGGCGGATTGCCTCGTTACGGCGAAGCCCTTCCAGATGTATCTGCCGATCCAGCAGTTTGGAAAGCTCCACCCGGGCCAATAAGACATCCTGCTGCAGCCCTTGCCCGACCCTGTACTTACTATCAGCCACATCCACAAATTGGCGCAGCAATGTTTGGTTACTGTCGATAACCTCCAGTGCACGATCAAGATAGAAGAGGTTCCACCAGACCATCTTGACGTCTCGTGCCAGTGTCAGGCGTAATTCACCCACATCGAAGCCTGCCGCGTCGGCAACCGCTTGTGCCACCTCTTTGCGCAACCTGAGTGTGCCGGGGAAAGGCAAAGACTGGCTGAAACCAAGCTGGAGCTGGGTCATCGCCTCCTGTGTAGAGGAAAAGCTGTCTATCGGGAAATTTATCATTTTCACCGACATCGCCGGATCTGGCAGGGTACCCTGCTGGTCGGGGATTGCCGCCAACGCCTGGGCCCGAGATTCGATGGCGGCCAGGTTAGGGTTGTCCTTCAGCACTTGCGCGACCGCCCGCTCAACAGAGAGCGGTGCACCAGCATGCAGGGGGAAAGCGGCGGCTGAGAGTACGCACAGGATAATAAAAAGTGGTGCCCGCCTTTGGCTTGAGAACGGAGTGAAGATAGAAAGAGTTGGAGCCTGGTGCATAAACACTCTCCTGTATCTCTACAACAGATCAATTCTGGTCACAGCAGGCTTCTCGGCACCAGACAGTAACGATCAAGAGGGTTATTACTGACTTTCTTGCGTAGGCGTTGATAATGTCGCCCAGCGCATAAGCTGCCGCCTGGTACTGAAAGCCTATGTCGCCAAAGTGCTCCGCGCGGTTTTGGCTCTGCCGCATAGCTCTGCAAAAATCAACGGTAATCTTAGTCGCCCAGCAGATTGCGTGTGGCTAAGTGTCCCCGGCTCATAGAGAAGCCCTAAGACATATCTTGAAATTCCGCCTGCGCCCTCACCAGGGAATGATCGCCGCTGTATGCGCTGCTGGGAATCTGCAAGTTGCTCACGCCGTGATGAGACTGGGGGGGACTCACTAAACCGGTAATGCGTCAGAAGGACTTCGACATGCGGGGGGGCGTCACGGATCTCATAAGCCTTATCCTTGGCGTAGTAGACGGTGCTGTGCGAAGTGGTCGTGAGCTAAAGTCGATCTACACGCCCAGGTTTCTCAGCACCGATAACACGCTTTTCCATGAGTTGCAGATCTATCATCTCTGCAACTCTCCCTGAAAATGGTTGCTCAACCCACCCCGGCAGCGGGGATCTCGGCAGGCGCATCGGGGCGGGAATTCTGTTTGGAGTATAGGAAGGATAAATGCTTTTTTCCAGAAAACTCATATCGATGTATGCGACTTTACTACTGAGTATGAAGCTTTATTACTCTCCCACAGCCGCCCGGCGGATTCAGGTATCAGCGATTATCCGCTCCTCCTCAACCTTACCGGCCTTCAAAACTGCCGGTATCACGGGCCCTGCGTATCTATTCATGCTGTTCCAGACCGACGAGATTCTCGAATAGCGCTTTGGTCCGTACAGTTTCGGCGCGACCGGCCTGGCGCCGGTACAGGTTGATCAAATGTCCATCGGATTCTATGGTTTTATTAACGATCTGCACTGTATTCAACGTATACAGTTCGGCTTGGCACAGAGCGTCACGCAGCACGGGGGGCTTGTGAAAATATTCGATAAGCCAGGTGGTGCCTCTTGGTTGATGCTTGCTGATCTGCTTCGGAGTGGATGGTTATCCTCGCCATGCAGCAGCCTCCAGAGCCTAGTACCCTTCGGCACGGTATTTACGATAGAATCACGCGCTACAGAACACGTCCCCTTGGCCAGTCGCTTTCTGGAAGTGGTTGGTTAGGTTGGCGGATAGATGAGCCGAGCAACTGGCTGCCTGGATGCAACAGCGAGTGCTGTTCGTTGATTGAATTAACCCGTCGGGTTAATAGCTTCTTGGCTGTGTTGATCTGCTGCCGTAAATGTGGAGTACGCTATGAAATCAAAATTCGGCCTCGGGCTGACAATGCTGTCTCTGGTTACCGCCTGTAGCCTGCCTGATGACGCCGAACGGCTCGCCAAGCAGGGGTTGCCGCCGGTCGATGTTGTCGCTGATGCCCAGCTGGGAAGATCGCTTTACAGTAAAAACTGTGCCAGCTGCCATGGGCTGATGATGAATGGAACCAAGCAGGGCCCGCCGCTGAACCATAAGATTTACGAACCCGGACACCATGCCAATCTGGCATTTTATCGGGCCGTCAAAGACGGTGTGCGGGCGCATCATTGGAAATTTGGCGATATGCCGCCACAGCCGCAGGTTACCCCTACCGATGCCGCGCATATCATCGCCTATGTTCGGGTGCGACAAGAGCGGTCTGGAATACGGTAGCAAGCAGGTGTACATGGACCGCATCAGCCTGTTTCAAGTTAAGCTGAATTCAGTTGGATTCGCTCCGTCCGCTCTTTCGCCTTGCTCACTGTCGTTATTGGCGTAAGTGATCTGATACCCCATCGCTTTGTAACCTCTTTCTCGCTTACGGAACATTCGCTCCAGTATGGGTAGCGATGCGTCAACGTAGTCGAATATGGTCACCCGTTCCTTACCCTCGAATTGACGATGTATCCTCCCGGCATATTGCCCCAGCATGCCTTTCCAGGCGATGGGTAAAGTTAAAAACAGCGTGTCGAGTCTGGGAAGATCAAAACCTTCGCCGATGTACCGCCCTGTAGCGACAATCACCTGGGCTCCAGCGAGTTATTGATTGGCTAGGTTGCTCTCTTTAGCACGCCTGGCCCCTCTAAGAATGACCGTTCGAACGCCATTGTCGATAAGCATCTGGTTGATGACGTCGGCATGTTCTCGCCACTCGGTCAACACAAGAGGATGCCCGCCCTCAGCTATTTTCGCGTGGTTTGAGCCTAGCAATTAAAGGCGCGGGAAGGTCACTGACCTGGGTATAGATATGGTTGGCGAGTGTCAAGGTGACCTGCTCTGGGCAGTTGTCGATTTGAGAATGGCGGGCCTTTTCCCCTAATTCCTAAGGGGACGGTCATCAACGGCTTGCTGTCCTGATCGCGTTACCGGGCGCAAGCCGGGGTCTGTTGATCCCAATTGTCTCAGCAGGCTGTTAAGTCGCTCAGCGGGAAGGGTTTTCATCTGCGATAACAAGCCACTGGTCTGGATATGGGATCAGGTTGTGATCAACAAATTGGCTGTGACCCTGTTGCCTGGCCAGATGTTGCAGCGGCAAGGCGATGAGGTTGCCAAAGCCACCATCTGGCATGATGTCTTGATTGGGAAATAAACGGTCATAAGATTCAAATGATAAGTGCGGATGGATCTCCATGGCTTTATCGAGCAATCCAAAGCCTAGCCGTCATGCCTCGCGGGCAGCTGTAGGTTCAGCGAGGCCGCGCTACCACTCGTTATGGCAGGCAACGGAATACCCACTTCGGCCTTTAGAATTCTGCCAGCGACTGGCAAATAGGTCTGTTCGCCCCTTGAATAGGCTTTTGAACAGGCTGACTTTCTGGCTGACGGATAGAACCCATCTCGCATCAGCCTGGTCGCTTTGCTGACTCGAAATCTGCTGCACAAGCACACCCCTTCTGTCGATCAGGACGCCTCGCTCCTTATCCAGCCCAGTCAATCGCACCTCAATGGAGCAGCGTTAACCCAGGTGGCAGGCTTTCACCGTAGATCTTGCGGCTGTCGGAATCATCCAGTTCGGTGATCTCGGTGACCATCGCGATCCATTTTGGCGACGCCTTGATGGCTTCCAGAGCAGCGACGATGGTTTGACGCAACTCGGGCTCCAGGTCGCGGCTGCGATCACCACTCACGCGCGCCATCACCACGGTCGCAAAGGCTGCCAGGGGTTGCTTGTGCCAATCTTTTTTTAGCAACAGGGGGATCCAGTTGGCCAGACAGTCCTGGTCGATAAGGTTATGGCTGCTGCCATGCAAGGGGATGCGGCTGCCTATGCGGCCCAGTGCCACCCAGCTGTTTTGGTTTTCGCCGGGTTTTTCCAGTCGTTTTAATAGCCAGTTGCCCAGTTGCTGTTTGTTATCTGCGGGCAAGCCTTCGAGGGCGGCTACGAGCAACACCATCCCTTCGTAAGATCTATCTTTCAGCTCGGCCTGGAGGCTGCGGTTGCGCGCCGCAGACGGGTTGATAAATTTGGCCACCTGCTTGTATAGCTGCAGTTGCTGATCCAGTTTCAGGCCACCTGCCACCCTGCGCCAGAACGCCCACCATTGGTTCCAGTCTGGATTGCTCTTGTTGAACTGTAAGCCCTGCTGAAACAACGGCCAGATCTGCTCCAGGCGCCAGTCATCCAAGGGGTAGCCCAATCCAGGGCGCAGGCAAAATCCGGTCAGATTAAACCAGACCTGTTCATGTTGTTGCGAACGACGCCGGCGGCCCCGGTGTTCGATAAAGACATCAGCCAGAGCACGCAGCAGGGGCACCTCCCAGCTATCTCGCGGACCCAGCAGGCGCTCAAGACTGACCCGCAGTTGCTTCACCGACTTGCTATCAGCAGCCTGCTGCGATTTGCCGTAGACCTCTTCCACCCGCTGGCGGGCGGTTGCGAATGCAGCAGGCAAGCCAGCTACAGCAGCACTCTGGGGGTCGACACGCGGGGCATTACGCACCGGGAACTCTACTTGCCAACGCCGCGCAGGATCCTCTACGGCCACGCATTCCAGCCCCAGGGTGCCGACTTCGGTCAGGGTTGCCACCAACCCCACCTCGACCGTGGATTTACCCTCTGCAGCCGCAGGGATCGCGGCCATCAGCGGGGGTAACGGCTGAAATTGCGGATCGTCCATAGATAGAAGCGTGCCGGGAGTGGGCAAATCATCGGCGGCCGAAGAGAGCAGCTGAAACTGTACCGGTTGCCCGAGGCTGAGGACAAAACGGCGCTCTGGCAAGGCGATTTCGATCCCAGGTTCGGTCCCCCTCGGCAGCAGACAGATCCCTTTTGTAGTGCTCGGTTCAGCAGCCTGCTCAGGCACCAGTTCGAGGAAGTAACTGCGTGCCGAGCCGCCGCCGATGCGCACGCCTCTGCCGCGTCGTGCTAACCCATAGGCCACTGCACCGCAGGCCACCGCCAGATCTGGGCGGCTGTTTGCAAGCGCGGTCACCGGCTGGCCACGCCAGCTCGAGAGCAGATCGCAGAGGCGTTTTTCCAGCACCTGGCCTTTAAAAAAGCCGCCGTTGAGTAACAGTGCGTCGGGCACCCAGGACCGGCTATCGGGTTGATCTGCGAAGGCTTCTCGGCTGACCCGTTGGTGATGGTGCAGGAACGCCGCCAGCTGTCGGCTGATAGCGGGGTCTGCAGCATAGGGTAGGCCAAACTCCTTCACCGCGCGTTGGCGTTGCTGCGGCATCTCGGTCAGTTCGGTCAACGGGACAAATCCGTCTAAGGCTAATGCTTGGGTTTTCTCGCGGTTCAGTGCATGGCTGCGCGCACCGCCAATCAGCCGGGCTCCCGAGCCGAGAATAGTGACCTTGGCGGTCTCAGGTGCGTCGTTTGCCAGCAGTTTCTCCTTGGCTAAACGGGTCTGCTGAATCAACTGCGACAGACCCGAGGCACGCAACCGCTTGCCTGATTCGAGCAACCCCTGCCCAACCTGATGCGCCAGGGCAAGATCGAGGTTGTCGCCGCCCAACATCAGGTGGTCACCGACGCCGATACGATCGAGCCGCGGTTGGCCATCGCTAAAGCCCAGGCGCACCAGGCTAAAATCCGAGGTACCACCGCCCACATCGCAAATCAGCAACAGTCGATGGCTGCGCAGAATCTGTTTGGCCTGCTCTGCCTGGAGCGAAATCCAGTCATAACAGGCGGCAGTAGGCTCTTCGAGCAACAGAATCTTGGGCAAACCGGCGAGCCTGGCCGCCTCAACCGTTAAGGTTCGGGCCAGATCGCCAAATGAGGCGGGCACGGTCAGGATCAGCTCCTGCTGCTCCAGGGGGTGCTGCAGATGGTCGCTATTCCATGCCGCCCGGATATGCGCCAGATAGGAGGCTGTAGCCAGTACCGGGGACACTTTATCGACCCCTTCGGCGCCGTCCCAGGGAAGAATCGGCGCGCTGGGGTCGGCTTGGTCGTGAGACAACCAGCTTTTAGCGCTGACCACCGAGCGGCCTTCCACTTTAGCGCTCAGCTCACGGGCCCACTCGCCGATGACCACGCGTGGTAGTTCGCCCTCCAGCGCGGCTGAAACCCAGGGTAGTTGCAGATCCCCTGGAGCGATCTCATCGGCGCGGGGGTGATAACGAAACGAGGGCAGTAACGGCAGTCGGGCGACTTCACCGGCAGCGACCAGTTGCGGAATGGCATAGACTTGAGGCGCGTTGCTCGGCTCACCTTGCGCATCCAAACCCGTGTAAGCCACCACGCTGTGGGTGGTTCCAAGATCGATTCCGACTATATATTGGGAGTGGGGAGATATCATCGAGGCATTCTACCAGCAGACTATCCTGTGTGAGTGGTATCAAGATCAATTTCGACTATGAATTGGCTAGGTGCGATTGTGGGAGCCTCCCCGCAGGTGATCTCTTGAAAAGGTCGCCGGGAGCCCGGCTCCTACAAAACCCAGCCTATAGCACCCTGGAAGCCTGCTATGTGCGAGCCTGCCCTGTGGGAGCCTGCCTGCAAGCGATCTCTTGACCCCTTTAGCCGAAAAAAAGGACAACTATCCTGCCACAGGCAACCGGGACGCATTCCGGGGCTGAGTTACGCCTTACGAACATCAAACTCCACTTGCCAGCGCTGGTTGCCATCCAGGGTTACCGCCTCCAGACATAGGGTGCCAATTTCGGTGACCCGGCTGACCAAGCGGACCGGCACTACATCCCCCGCTTTGCGGCCTTCGGAGGTCAGGTTGGCCTGAATTTCTGGTAACGCCTCCAGCTCCTCCGGCTCCCAATAATCCAGTTGCAGGCCTGCCTCGTCATCGCGCCGGGTGGTCGAACCAAAGAAATTAAACCGTACCGGCTCACCGACAACCAGCCCAAACTCACGATCCTGCAACGCCACCTCTGAGCCCTCTTCCATGCCGAAGGGTGCGATGCAGAGGGCTTCGAGGGGCGCTTCTATGCCCGGAATCGCCGGCATGGCGCTTTCGATACCGATGTAATAAGCACTAGCAGTGCCTCCGCGAATACGGACCCCCTGGCCCTGGCGCACTTGACCGTAGTAAGCGGCGCCACGCGCTACCGCAAGATCAAGATCCAGCCCCTGTAGCAGCCGGGCGGGCTTGGCCCCGGCACCGCTCAGCCAGTGGTTGATCAGCGCCAGGGTGCGTTCAGACAATTGCGGCGCCTTGAACACCCCGCCATTCAACAGGATGGCGGAGGGCTGGATAAAGCTGCCATGGGTTTCCCCCAGCAACTCGTCGGCGGCACCCTGCTGGCGGCTCAGGAAGGCCGCCAGATGGCGCGATACCCCAGGGTCCTTGGCGTAAGGCAGGCCAAGCTGATTGAGAGCACCGCGGGGCTGTTGTGCCGGGTGCTCGTCGATATTAACCAGAGGGAAAAACCCGTCGATCAGCGTCTGCGTGACCTCGTCGCGGGTCAGTTCGGTACGCAGGGTGCCGCCGATCAACTTCGATCCCCTGCTGGGAACCAGAACCGGCACAGCGGCTAAGGTCAGATCGGCCAACAAGCGTTCCTTGGCTTCGCGGCAGCCGTGAGTGATCCCCAATATCTGCCAGGGTTGGAGATGGGTGCCGTCTTGGGCGAGCTTGGCTTTTAGCCGATAGGCCAGCGCCAGATCCATGTTGTCACCACCGAGCAGAATATGCTCACCGACAGCGATACGATCCAGTACCAGGTTACCGGCACTCTCGCTGACCGCGATCAGCGACAGATCGGTCGTACCGCCGCCAACGTCGACCACCAGAATGATATCGCCGACAGTGACCTGCTCACGCCAGTCGTCGCCGCAGGTTTGCAGCCAGCTATAGACCGCTGCCTGTGGCTCTTCGAGCAGGGTCAGCTGTTGAATCCCTGCGGCTTGAGCGGCTTCGGCAGTTAACTCACGCGCCCCCGGATCAAAAGATGCCGGTACCGTCAGGATCACCTCCTGATCTTTCAGGAGGGCATCGGGGAATTGCTGATTCCAGGTGTCTCGCAAGTGCTCCAAAAAAGCGATCGAGGCGCCCAGGGGTGACACCTTTGTGACCTCTTGCGGGCTATTGAGCGGTAAAAACGCTTCATGGCGGTCGATGCCCGCATTACAGAGCCAGCTTTTAGCGCTGGAGACCAATCGGATCGGCGTTTTACTGCCTAGATTACGTGCCAATTCACCCACCAGACGGGCCGGACTGTCGTTCCAGGGAAGTGCCAAATCTGCGCGATTGAGTTCCTGATCGTGGGGTTGATAGATATATGAAGGTAATTGACTCAGCGCTTCTACAGCGCCGGGTTGGGTCAGCTGAGGAATAGCGACCATCTCAGGGGAACTGTTTTGTTCGCCACCAAGCGCCACGTAAGAGAGTACGCAATGGGTGGTGCCTAGGTCGATACCTACCGCATAACGCGCGGGTTGTTGTGGCCTGCTCATAACTCGACCTCAGCCGGTGCTAGGATACGCGCGTCATGACCTTTTGCTAGCTGGGGCAAGCGCACATCCGTGGCTTTCCAGCCGCGATGCACCAGGGTGCCGGTGAAAGGTGCCGAACCTACGACATTGCCTGTTAGTCGAACTTCAGAGGCATTGAATCCAGATTCCAGGGTCAGGCTCGATTCCTCGGCCTCGGTACGAATCGGGGCAAGGCTGAAGTAGCCCGCTAGCGCTTTTTTACTGCCCTCATGCACCACTCGAGCGGCGGCACCGATATCAGCGTCCGAGTAGCTACCGAGGTCTTCGTGAACGAAGTCCAAAAAGCGCGCTTCCTGCTGCAACAGAGACAGCAACTGCAGCGCCGACTCGGGCGTGGAGTCTTTTAATACCGAAGCAGTGATTTTGGTTTCGCTGGAGACTGATGGCAGCTCTGCGGTCTCAATCTTAGCCACCGCAGGTTTTTTGAGCAGCCCAAAAAACAGCACCAGCGCGAGGATGAGTAAAATCAGGTGCAGCGTATCAAAGGTAACGGGGAGTAAACTAAATTCTATCGACATGGTGGTTTATCTTCCTTTGTGGATCCAGAACCTGCTACAGCTTTTGTCACTTGAAATGCAAACTCTGCGAGCGAGGGCCTCCGGTGACCGATGCCGTAGCGCAGGCATACATCAGGTTTAACAGCAGTACGATGCCGCTAATCGTAGGCTGTATTTTGCACTGCAACATGGCGTTATTGCAACGCCTAAGAATCATTTTCAGAACAGAGCACATCCCTACCGGACTCGCGGGATCCATCATCTTTGATGCGCCGAAAAGCCATCAACGGAAGATAGTTATGAATAATTATTCTTTTGTGAAGCAACGGCAGTTATCAATGAAGTCACAGCCTTTAGCGGTGTCGCATGGCGATGCTGAACCAAGACCGTGGGGATCAACGATAGATGCGCAGGTAAGGATTCAACGCTAAGATCCTGCTGGTAACGGCTCTGATTAATAATGCCGCGTGGCACCAGGGTGCACCCGAGACCTACGGCGACACAGCCAAGAATGCCATCGAGGGTACCCAGCTCCATCACTTCGCTGATCTGCTGACCGCATTCTCGCTGCCACATTAACGCTCTGTCGCGGTAGGCACAGCCTTCGCGAAACAGAATCAGCGCTGACTGACTATCGGCATGCTGCTTTGAACGCACCAACACTAACTCTTCCTGAAGCACCTCCACCGCATCAAGCTCGGGATGGTCGATCAACCCGCCTACAAAAGCACAATCGAGCTTATGGTTAAGCACCCGTTCGATCAGCACCGAAGAGGTATTGGTTTCCACTCGCAACTCGAGCCCCGGATGCGTTTGCCGTAAGGTTTTCAACGCAGGTGGTAAACGCAACGCCGCGAAGGTTTCCATCGTTCCGATCCGCAGTTCACCGCTATGCTCGCCTACCTGACGGACTGCGGCACCCGCCCGGGACTCCAGCTGCAGTAGCTGACGTGAATACTCCAGCAATACCCGCCCAGACGGAGCCAACTCCAAACCACGGCCTTTGCGGTAAAACAGCTCGGCGCCCAGTTCTTGTTCTAATTTCTTGATCCGAGTGGTGATATTAGACTGTACCGTGTTGAGCTTACGCGAAGCAGAAAGCACCCCGCCCTCGTCAACCACGGCCTGAAATGTTCGCAGCGAAAGCAACTCCATAAGATATTCCTAAAACAGAACGGTTTGTTCTTAAACATTCTATTGAATAGATACGCCATAGTATTTACCTTCTAGTTTGAGAATTCAACGGAGCTTTTATGAGCAACCAAATCGAACGCATGAAGGTTCTGAGTGCTGGAATACTCAGCCTGATTCTGATGCTCGGAATCGCCCGATTCGCTTACACCCCGCTACTACCGCTGATGCAGCAACAGGCAGGGCTGGGAGTATCTGAAGGAGGTTGGCTGGCCGCTTTTAATTACCTAGGTTACCTCTGCGGCGCATTGATCGCGTCGCTGGTCAGCAACCTGATCATCAAAGATCGGTTCTATCGCATCGGCCTTATCGTCGCCGTCATCACCACGGCAGGGATGGGACTGACGGACAATCTCTGGCTCTGGTCGGCGTTACGATTTTTTGCCGGCTTAAGCAGCGCCGCCGGCATGCTGCTGGGCTCCGGGCTCATTTTGAACTGGCTTATTCGGCATAACCATCACAGCGAACTGGGAATTCATTTCAGTGGCGCAGGCCTGGGAATCGCCCTCTGCGCTATCGCAGTCGAACTGATGAGCCAGCATTTTGACTGGAGCCAACAGTGGCTGCTATTAACCCTGCTCGGGACACTGATTCTGATCCCGGCTTGGGCCTGGCTACCGCCGCCCAATAGTACCTCGCAGACCAACAGCGGTGGATCCATGGTCGACAATCCACCCAGCCAGGCATTTATGCGTCTGTTCATGGCGGCCTATTTTTGCGCCGGGGTTGGCTATGTGATCAGCGCCACCTTTATTGTAGCCATCGTCGAGCAACTACCCGGCCTTGAAGGCAAAGGTGCCTGGACGTTCATGGTGATGGGCTTAGCCGCTGCACCCGCCGCCATTATCTGGGACTTGATCGCACGCCGTATCGGCAACCTCAATGCGCTGATCGGGGCCTGCATCCTGCAGATTGTCGGCATTCTGTTGCCGGTCATCGATCCCAGCCTGACGTTTTCTATGCTCGGCGCAGTGCTATTTGGAGGCACCTTTGTCGGCATCGTCAGCTTGGTGCTAACCATGGCCGGACGCTACTACCCAACCCGGCCCGCCAAGATGATGGGCAAGATGACCCTGTCGTACGGGGTCGCCCAGATTCTCGCCCCCGCCATTACCGGACTGCTTGCCGAACGCAGCGGCAACTACAATGACGGGCTCTATTTGGCAGCAGCCATCATGGCTCTGGGAACCTTGCTGTTACTGATGCTTAAGGCCCTGGAACGTCGTGAAGCCGTACTAGCTCAAACCACCCCCTAAACTTGGAGCAAATCATGCCGTATGTAAACATCAAGATCACCCGCGAAGGGGCAACCGCAGAGCAAAAAGCGACATTAATACGCGGAGTGACCGAACTGCTCCGCGACACCCTGGGTAAGAATCCAGCCACCACGTTCGTTGTAATCGAGGAGGTTGATACGGATAACTGGGGGATCGGTGGCGAAGCGGTCACCGAGCTGCGCAAACGACCCTAGGGTATTCACCCTGCTAACTAGGTGTTTGCCTTAGCCACAAACTTGATCGAGATGGAGTTGACGCAATGGCGGGTATTTTTCTGCGTCAGTCTCTCGCCCTCAAATACATGCCCCAGGTGGCCACCACACTGGTTACAGAGAATCTCTGTACGGCGGCCATCGGCATCGGCTTGATGCCTGATCGCCCCCTCGATCTCATCGTCAAAACTCGGCCAGCCACAGCCTGAGTCAAACTTATCTGTCGAGCGGTAAAGCGCCGAATCACACTGCCGACAGACAAACGTACCCTTTCCCTTGAAATCGTTATATTCCCCCGTAAAAGGGGCCTCGGTGCCTTTATTTAGAATAACGCGCTGCTCCTCCGCGTTGAGCGGGTTAAGCGAGGGTTTATCCGAAAATGACATATCATGCTCCTGTTCGAGGATAAAATAAGCGATCAGATTAGCCTGCAGATCCTAAATGATTAGCGCCATTGTTCAGCGAAGACCGCGCTGCAGATCAACCCTTGACCCTGATCAAATTTTAAGCACCCAAGACGATGGCTTTCTCGCCAATAGGGTCAATACTGAATAGTACAACATCCGATGAAATGCACGGAGAGCCACGATGAATAGAATCGAACCTCATGCGCAGGTGGTGGTCATGACTGGCTACCCGGACTGTCAACTTCATTACCAGGGGTTTAAAGCCGAGGTAATCTCCGAGGAGGGTAGTGGCTATCGAGTGCGCGATCTCAAGGGGCGAGAATACCACTGCGAGGCCAGCGAGCTCATACTCGATACAGATCCGCACTGAGGTCAAACCACGACCTACAACCGTTATCTACAACGAAAACCTTAAGCGGCAGGTTGAAACCACGCTCAACAAAACGCCCGCATCACGCGGGCGTTTTCAATAGCAGCCACCAATATCCTGGCAAAAGCCCTAACACCCTTCCAAACTACAGCGTCAGGACTTTCTCGCCACGGGATATACCGGAAACGCCGCTGCGGACGACTTCGAGCACATTGGTAGTATCGATCACCTTGATAAAGGAATCGAGCTTGTCGCTGGATCCGGTCAGCTGCACGGTGTAGACCGAACTGGTGACATCGATCACCTGAGCACGGAAGATCTCGACATTGCGAATCACCTCTGCACGCTGGGATCCCAACGCCTTGACCTTGATCAGCATCAGCTCGCGCTCGATATGATCACCCTCGGTCAGATCGACCAGCTTGACCACCTCGATAAGCTTATTCAGGTGCTTGGTAATCTGCTCGATAACCCGGTCATTACCTACCGTGGTCAGGGTCAGACGCGACAGGGTCGGATCTTCGGTGGGCGCGACGGTCAAGGATTCGATGTTGTAATTACGCTGCGCAAACAAACCCACTACGCGAGACAGGGCGCCGGCTTCGTTTTCCATCAGAATAGAAAGGATATGTCTCATGATCAGGTTCTCTCCGTCTTATTCAACCACATGTCACGCATCGACGCGCGCGGTACCTGCATAGGGTAAACATGCTCAGACGGATCGATATGTACGTTGACGAACACCAAGCGATCCTTCATCGCGAAGGCTTTCTCTAGGGTCTCCTCCAGCTCCTCCGGCTTGTTTACCTCCATCCCTACATGGCCATAGGATTCCACCAGCTTGGTAAAATCAGGCAGCGATTTCATGTAGGACTGCGAGTGACGGCTCTCGTAGTTGAGATCCTGCCATTGGCGCACCATACCCAGCGACTGGTTATTCAAACAGATAATCTTAACCGGCAAGTTGTATTGCAGGCAGGTAGACAGCTCCTGAATATTCATCTGAATACTGCCTTCACCGGTGATGCAGACCACCTCTTCGTCAGGGAAGTTAAGCTTGATCCCCATCGCCGCCGGCAAGCCAAAGCCCATCGTCCCCAAACCACCGGAGTTGATCCAGCGACGCGGTTTGTTGAATTTGTAGTATTGCGCGGCAAACATCTGGTGCTGGCCCACATCAGAACAGACATATGCATCGCCGTTGGTGATCTTACACAGGGTCTCGACCACTTTTTGCGGTTTCAGCAGTTTCGAATCATCGGTTCTATAGCGACCGCCATGACGGCCACGCCACTCTTCGATCTGCTGCCACCAGCTATCATGCGATTCGGTATCCGGCTCGATACTGCTGGCATGAACCTGCTTCAGAATTTCGGTCAGCACCGAATCCAGCGGCCCAACGATAGGCACATCGGCGGCGACCGTCTTAGAGATCGACGAGGGGTCGATATCGACATGGATCAGCTTCGCGGTAGGACAGAACTTTTCGGTGCCGTTAGTGATTCGATCATCCAGACGAGAGCCCAAATTGAGAATCATATCTGAATGGTGCATCGCCATGTTCGCCTCGACCGTACCGTGCATTCCGGGCATCCCCAAAAATTGCTTGTCGGTGCCCGGGTAAGCGCCTAACCCCATCAGGGTATTGATCACGGGATACTTAAGCAGCTGCGCCAACTCGATCAGTAACTCTGAAGCATTAGCTGAGATAACACCGCCGCCCGCCAAGATAACCGGACGCTTAGCGCTGAGCAGCAGCTCAACCGCTTTTTTAATCTGGCCGCTATGGCCACGACTAACCGGATTATAGGAGCGCAATTTGATCGACTTGGGATAGACATATTCGTAACGCTCGGTCGGCGTGGTCATATCCTTAGGAATATCCACCACAACAGGACCGGGACGACCGCTCGAGGCGATATAAAACGCTTTCTTGAGGATCATCGGTATGTCTGCTGGCGATTTGACACTCAGGTTGTGTTTCACGATCGGGCGCGAAATACCCATCATGTCACACTCCTGAAAGGCATCCTCGCCGATCAGATGGCTCATCACCTGGCCACTGAGAACCACCATCGGAATCGAATCCATATACGCGGTAGCAATACCGGTAATCGCATTGGTCGCGCCGGGGCCGGAGGTGACCAGCACCACACCCGGTTTACCGGTCGCCCGCGCATAAGCATCGGCCATATGGGTGGCCGCCTGTTCGTGACGCACCAGAATATGCTCAACCGCATCCTGTCGGTACAGGGCGTCATATATATGCAGCAGCGCGCCGCCTGGATAGCCGTAGATGTATTCAACACCTTCGTCTTTCAGGAAACGGGCAATCATTTCACCGCCAGAAAGTAATTCCACTTTTTCCACCCTCAAAATCTTTCGCAACCAGCGTGCACATTTGCAACCGCTGCTGCTGTATCAAAAGATTGTGTATAGATACACGACCACAACACTCAACACCCGACCAGTCACATCTAACAGATGTGTCATTTTCATTACCGGGCTGAAGCGTTACCAGACAGGGCGTCTGGCACAGGTCGTTCAGGGTGTGTATCGGGACGGTACGTCTGCCAATACGGGTTGAGTAAAATAAGCCCGGTAAAGCCTACTTCAGATAACGCCAGTGGTAGCTGAACGTTACTGCCTAAACAAGATCCGCAATTTTGCCAGCATCTTTCGCGCACAGCAAGAGTCAGAAGGCAGAAAGTCAGAATATCTAGGGACTACTCTAGAAACAGTTTTAACGTTAGTATCTCCGCTATCAGCGACTGCCGTTCGCTGCTGCCATAACACGATACATTAAGACATAATCGAGACACAGGAGTCGCCATGAGCGCCATCGATATCCGTAACCGCGACCGCACCATCGAAGAGCTGCGTGGATTTATCAAGAAAGTATTGGTAGACCCCAAGATCGTTCCCCACTGCCTAGATATTACCCGCGAACTGATCGACAAAGACAACGCAGACAGCCTGATCGGTGCCAAGATCAGCAGCACGACCCATGTCAAGATCCCAGTACAGCACAGTATCGCCGACAAACTCTTCATCGACCTGCTCAAAGAAGTGGTACGAGACGAAAAAGCACTTTACTGATCCGTCTCGAATTCAAAAAAACGCGAACCAGAGGTTCGCGTTTTTTGTTTAGTCTGGGATTCCATCACCCCTTTTTAAACACCACCTGCTCAGCATCCATCGTCACCAGAATTTTATCCCCGGACTCAAACTGACCCGACAGAATCGCTTCAGCCAGGGGATTTTCCACATAGCGCTGAATCGCCCGCTTTAACGGCCTTGCGCCGTAGACCGGATCGAAGCCGGCTTCAAGCAACGTATCCAACGCCGTATCCTGCAATTCCAGGGTCAGCTCACGCTCGGCCAGGCGTTCAATTAAACGCTGTAACTGGATCCGTGCAATCCCGCGTACCTGATCACGCCCCAGCGGATGGAACACCACGACTTCGTCAACCCGGTTGATAAACTCGGGACGGAAATAGCTACCGACCTGCTCCATCACCGCATCTTTCATCTGCTGGTAATTCTCATCACCGCCAAACGCCTGGATCACATCCGAGCCCAGGTTTGAAGTCATGACGATAACCGTATTGCGAAAATCAACGGTGCGCCCCTGACCATCAGTAAGGCGACCATCATCGAGCACCTGCAGCAAGACGTTAAAGACATCGGGATGCGCCTTCTCAACTTCGTCAAGCAACAGCACCGAGTAGGGACGCCGGCGGACCGCTTCGGTCAGGTAGCCGCCCTCTTCGT
This sequence comes from uncultured Neptunomonas sp., assembly GCA_963974645.1. Classification (GTDB taxonomy): domain Bacteria; phylum Pseudomonadota; class Gammaproteobacteria; order Pseudomonadales; family Balneatricaceae; genus Motiliproteus. The sequence continues at coordinate 50,883 of CAXBEA010000009.1, forward strand.
AGCCGACATACCCGGGAGGTGCGCCGATCAGCCGGGCCACGGAGTGCTTCTCCATAAACTCCGACATATCGATCCGCACCATCGCCTCTTCGGTATCAAACAGGAAGCTTGCCAGCGCCTTGCACAGCTCGGTTTTACCCACCCCGGTCGGACCGAGAAACAGAAAAGAACCGTTGGGACGGTTGGGGTCGGACAGCCCAGCCCGCGAGCGCCGCACCGCATGCGATACCGCAACCACCGCTTCATGCTGACCGATCACCTGCTGATGCAGCGCCTCCTCCATCCGCAGCAGCTTATCCCGTTCACCTTCCAACATCTTAGAAACAGGAATACCGGTCCACTTGGAGACCACCTCGGCAACCTCCTCCTCGGTGACTTTATTACGCAGCAGGGTGTTGGTCGATTCTGACATTTCCGCCTGACTGGCCATATCGAGCCGCTTTTCCAACTCAGGGATAACCCCATACTGCAGCTCCGACATCCGCGCCAGATTGGATTCGCGGCGTGCAACCTCCATGCTCTGACGGGCCTGATCGAGCTGCTCTTTGACCTGCTGCGAGCCCTGCAGAGCCGCCTTTTCGGTCTTCCAGATCTCATCGAGATCGGAAAACTCGCGCTCCACTTTATCGATCTGCACCTCCAGCTCCTCTAGATGTTTGCGCGAGGAGGCGTCTTTTTCCTTCTTCAGCGCTTCGCGCTCGATCTTTAATTGGATCAGCTTGCGCTCCAACCGATCCATCACCTCGGGCTTGGAGTCCATCTCCATCCGAATCCGGCTACCCGCCTCATCGATCAGATCGATCGCCTTGTCCGGCAGCTGCCGATCGGTGATATAGCGATGCGACAATCGGCACGCGGCTATAATCGCCGAGTCGGAAATATCGACTCCGTGGTGAATTTCGTAGCGCTCTTTAAGCCCGCGAAGAATCGCCACGGTATCTTCAACCGTCGGCTCAAGCACCATCACCTTCTGAAAGCGCCGTTCGAGCGCGGCATCTTTCTCAATATACTGACGGTATTCGTTCAGGGTGGTGGCACCCACACAGTGCAGCTCGCCGCGTGCCAACGCCGGCTTGAGCATATTTCCGGCATCCATCGAGCCTTCTGATTTACCCGCGCCAACCATGGTATGCAGCTCGTCGATAAACAGGATGATGCCACCCTCGTGTTTCGACAGCTCGTTCAGGACCGCCTTCAGCCGCTCCTCAAACTCACCCCGATATTTGGCTCCGGCGATCAAAGCCCCCATATCCAGAGACAACACCTGCTTGCCTTTAAGCCCTTCCGGCACTTCGCCATTGATAATCCGTTGCGCCAATCCTTCCATGATCGCGGTCTTGCCGACGCCCGGCTCACCGATCAGGACCGGATTGTTCTTGGTGCGACGTTGCAGCACCTGGATCGTGCGGCGAATCTCATCGTCACGGCCGATTACGGGATCGAGCTTGCCTTCGGCGGCACGGTCGGTCAGATTGATGGTAAAGCGATCCAGCGCCTGACGGCTCTCCTCGGCATTCGGATCATTCACCGTATCGCCCCCGCGGACCCGTTCAATCGCGGCTTTTAAGGTTGCCACATTGCCACCGCAGGAACGCATCAGATCCCCTAGCGTAGCCTTATCTTCCAGCGCGGCCAGCACCACCAGCTCGCTGGAGATATACTGATCGCCATGCTGTTGCGCATACTTATCGGCCAGATTGAAAATCCGTCCCAAATGGGGGGACATGCCTACATCGCCATCGGGATGCTGCACCGCAGGCAAGCCTGCCAACTGCTGCTCCAGTCCTTGGCGTAGCTTCTGCACATTAAACCCGGCTTGAACCAACAGCGGCTTGATGCTGCCGCCTTTCTGTTCAAGCAGTTTGTAGACCAGATGCACAGGCTCTATTACCGAATGGTCTTTGCCCACTGCCAAGGACTGCGCTTCTGCAATCGCTTCTTGCAGTTTGCTGGTTAAACGGTCAAGTCTCATAGAACCCCCTTATCAGGCACCCAGATGGATAGAAAATATAAATTTAATAGAATCACAACACAGAGACATAAGTATGGGCAATCTGCGCAGATTACAAGCGCAACCGAAGCTCAAACATCAGAAAAAACTAATACAAATCTAAAAAAAATTAAACTGGAAAAGGTTTCATAGACGCAGTGGGAGAAAGTGAGCTGAAAGGAAAGCAGAGTGCTGCGGTCAGGGTTTAATCCAGACCAGGGATGCCATCCGTCCGGTTTGGCCGTCACGGCGGTAGGAGAAGAAACGCTCGCTGTCGGTATAGGTGCAGGCATCGCCACCGTAGATCTCGGTCACCCCCTGTGCCGCCAAGCGTAACCGTGCCAGCTGGTAGAGATCAGCCAGCCAGGTATTACGCAGCCGATCATGATGCTTGAAGGCCTGTTCAGCCGTCGCCTGCTGCCGGCAAAACTGTTGCCGCACTTCGTCGCCAACTTCAAATGCCTGGGGCCCAATCGCCGGCCCCAACCAGCAAATGAGATCCGAGGCGGGGGTATCCATCGATGTCAGCGTCGCTTCCAACACCCCCTCGGCCAAGCCGCGCCAACCGGCATGCGCAGCAGCCACCCGAGTGCCTTGGCGATTGCAAAACAGCACCGGGAGACAATCAGCGGTCATCACCAGACAAGCGATTCCGGGCTGATCGGTCATCGCCGCATCCGCCTCTATCTCGGGACCAACGCAGTTTAATCGAGCGACCTGGGTACCATGCACCTGACGAAGCCACTGCGGTTTGACCGCATCGCCGAGCGCCGCCTGAAGCGAGCCTCTATTGGCGAATACCCGCCGAGGGTCATCACCGACATGATCACCCAGATTGAAGCCATTGAAAGGGGGCTGGCCGTGACCACCGAGACGGGTAGTGGATAGCGCCCCTATGGAGCTAGGCGCAGGCCAGTCTGGCAGCAGCATCCCTAACCTTTCGGTTCCTGACCCCGCAGGGATATCAGTCGGTGCCGCAAACGGCTCCCCTGCTGACATCTCAGATCTGATCCATCGTCTTAACGTCGAGCAACAACTCATCGAGCAGCAGCAACAGATCTGCAGGTAGCGGCACCTCCCAGGACATCAGTTCCTCAGTGACCGGATGGTACAGCTCCAACTTCTTGGCATGCAGCGCCTGACGCCTGAAGCCGCTCAGTGCCTCCAGCAGCTCAACGCTGATCCCTTTGGGCAGACGCATCCGGCCGCCGTACTGCGCATCACCCACCAGAGGATAATTGATATGCGCCATATGCACCCGGATCTGGTGGGTTCGACCCGTTTCAAGCTTCAGCCGAATATGGGTATGGCCACGAAATTTTTTCAACACCCGATAGTGAGTGATCGCTTCTTTACCCATAGGGCTGACCGCCATCTTCTGGCGCTGCTTGGAGTGCCGCGCCATAGGCTCATCAACACAGCCGCCGCCAGTCATAACGCCGATCGCAATCGCCTCATATTCCCGCCCCATCGCACGCTCTTGCAGCTGGGCAACCAGATCTGTCTGCGCCTCCAACGTTTTCGCCACCACCATCAGACCGGTGGTATCTTTATCCAAGCGATGGACAATACCCGCACGAGGCACTGCGCCGATATCAGGACAATGGTGCAGCAGTGCATTCAACAGGGTACCGTCGTGATGCCCCGCCCCCGGATGCACCACCAAGCCAGCGGGCTTGTTCAGCAGCAGGATATGCTCATCTTCATAGACAACATCGATGGCAATGTTTTCGGGCTGCCAGCGCTCCTCTTGTTGCAGAGCGGCCTCTACCACTATCTGCTCGCCGCCAAACAATTTTTCACGCGGACGCAACTGCTTACCGTCAACCAGCAGCTCGCCGTTTTTAATCCATCCCTGTAACCGTGAGCGCGAATGTTCGGAAAACAGCTGTGCCACGGCTTGATCGAGGCGAAGCCCTCCCATTTCGTAGGGTACTGCCGCCTGAAGGTGAATTTTTTGGGTCATGAAGGTCCTGTTCGGCATCGACATCAACCCAACCACGCAAGAGTGTTGGGTTTAAAGGGCCGCTGTGGTTAAATAATCCGCCCAGTATAACCGAATCCAACGCTTTCAGGCGCGACTCGGCAGGGTTTATCGTGCCAGCCCCGAGCTGAATCCAACATCTATTTATGAGATCTGAACAATGACGAATTTCGTCAAGCTAGTACTTGTTCTAACGTTTACCGGCATCCTCAATGGATGTGCACTGTTCGGCGACGAGAAAGAACCTGATGCCCCGGAGCCTCAGCTCTGGGAGGAAGCCAAGCAGCTTCTCGACGACAATAATTTCGAGCTGGCGGCGCAAAAGTTGGAGATGTTAGAATCGCGCTATCCCTTTGGCCGCTACTCGGAACAAGCACAGCTTGAACTGATCTTCGCCTACCAAAAACAGGGCAAGGCCGATGAGGCGATCTCTGCGGCCGATCGCTTTATCCGTCTCCACCCCCAGCATGAAAATATCGACTACGCCTACTACCTGCGGGGGCTGACCCGTTTCCTAGCAGACCAAAGCATGATCAACCGCTTCCTGCCCACCGATATGTCGATGCGCGATCCGGGTGCGGCCAAAGAATCCTTTGAGGATTTCGCCACCCTGCTGGAGCGATACCCCACCAGCCAGTATGCACCAGATGCACGCAAGCGGATGATATTCCTACGCAACCAACTGGCGCAGTACGAGATCCATGTAGCCCGCTACTATCTTAAACGCGGTGCCTTTGTAGCCGCGACTAACCGGGGTCGTTATGTGCTCGAAAATTTCGCCCAATCCACCTCAACAGCTGACGCCCTGGCGGTGATGGTCGAGGGTTACAACAAACTGGGATTGGCCGAGCTTGCGGCCAGCTCCCTCAGCGTGCTGGAACAAAACTACCCCGATTACCCGGGTCTTGTCTCAGAATAGCCCTCTGAGACTCGACGCTGACCCTAGACGCCGCCTTTTATTTGGATCTGCAGATGAACCGTCAAGCGATAATCGATGCGATGAAAGTACTGCCGGAGATCGATCCGCAGTTTGAAATTCAACGCCGTATCGACTTCATCAAAGCCCGCCTCAGCCGATCGGGTTTAACCCACCTGGTACTCGGCATCAGCGGGGGTGTCGATTCATCCACTTGCGGCCGTTTGGCGCAACTGGCGATCGAGCAACTGAACGCAGAAACCCTATCGGATCGCTACCATTTCGTCGCGGTCCGCCTGCCCTATGGGATTCAAGCCGATGAACAGGACGCGCAGCATGCTTTGGCCTTTATTCGGCCACTCGACAGCATCAGCATCAACATCAAAACGGGCGTCGACGGTATCCATCAAGCCACGCTCTCGGATCTGCAGCAACAAGGCCTACTTAATACGACCGAAACCGGGATCGATTTCTGCAAAGGCAACGTTAAAGCGCGCGCCCGTATGACCGCGCAATACCATGTCGCAGGCTTGCTTGGTGGGTTGGTGCTGGGTACCGACCATTCGGCTGAAAACATCACCGGTTTTTATACCAAATTCGGTGATGGTGCCTGCGATCTGGCACCCTTGTTCGGTCTTAGCAAACGTCAGGTTCGCTTGCTGGCTCAGACCCTCGGCGCACCTGAGAATCTGGTCCAAAAAACACCCACTGCGGATCTGGAGTGCCTCGCACCCCTGAAAACCGACGAACAGGCGCTCGGTGTCAGCTACGACACTGTCGATGATTTTTTGGAGGGCCGCTCGGTCAACGCGGAAGCGGCCGATAAGATCATCGCTATCTACCTCAGAACGCAGCACAAACGTCAGCCAATACCGACCCTTTACGACTCCCTTTACGACTGAGCCTTTACCAGCAAGCTGCGCTAGCCAGTCTGGCGCAGCGACCAACGATAGGGGTCGGGATCCAGCGCAACCTCGCGGCCCAGCATCAGATCTGCGACCAACCGGCAGGATGCAGGCGCCAGCACCAACCCATTGCGAAAATGCCCTGCGTTGAGATACAGGTTGTCGAAGCCCTCAACCAAACCGATATAAGGCACCCCATCGGGCGAGCCCGGACGCAATCCGGCCCAATGTGCCTCTACCGAGCAGTGTTCCAAAGCAGGCAGCAGGGTTACCGCTGATTGATACAGGGAGTCATAGGCCTGTTCGCTGACGCGCTTATCGAAGCCTTGATACTCGAGGGTACTCCCGATCAAAATCCGGCCGTCGGCACGAGGGATCAGATAGCGCCCGCCACTCAGCACCACCCTGTCCAACAGCGGACGCTCACCTCGGTAGCCCTCGGTATTAAACAGCAGCATCTGCCCCTTCACCGGTTCCACCTCCAGATGCAGATCAAGTTGCTGGATTAATGTACCACTCCAGGCACCGGTCGCGATCAGAAACTGTTCCGCCTCAAACACACCCGCGGAAGACTTCAGCGCATCCAGCCGTCCTTGCGATAACACAAATCCGCTCACCTCTGCCTGCGTCACCAGGGTGACCGCCGGATTTAACTGCAACGAACGGCGCAGCGCTTGGCCTAGTCGGGGATTACGGATACTGGCGACCTCCGGCATCCATAATCCGGAGCGCTGATCGGTCTGAATATGGGGTTCCAGCGTCTGGATCTGTTCAAGCGCTATCGAAGACAGCGAGCGGCTCTGCTGAAACGCCCATTGCAAGGCGTCAGCTTGATCCTCGACAGCGAGCATCAACAACCCCTTACTACGAAGTTCAGAATCAATCCCGGTTTCTCGCTCCAGCTCACGAGACAGCGTCGCGTAACGCCCTTGGGACCAGCTCGCCAGCGCAGTCACGGCATCCAAGTAGCGCCAAGGATACAGCGGCGAAACAATCCCTCCGCCGGCCCAAGACGCCTCTTGCGCCACGTCGCCTCGTTCCAGTACCGTAACCCGCTTGCCCGCAGCAGCCAGCTCCCGAGCCGCCATCAGCCCCATCACCCCTGCCCCGACGACGACAACATCTGCTTTCGGCTGTAGCGCCATCCCAATCCCCTCGGACAAAGTCATAAGGGCCCTACCTTAGGCGAGTAATCGGATCGACTCAAGCGCTACCGGCATAGAAACGCCCGCTGTTTATCGGTAGCGCTGATCCATTTTGCTGCTGCCGTCAAATTGTCGGAATAAATTCCGACCCACAGGGATAATGAAATGGACCCACCCCTTTCTGGGGCGGCTTCTGTGA
>CAXBEA010000010.1:0-55213 GCA_963974645.1 uncultured Neptunomonas sp.
GTCGCGATACTTTCAACCTGTAATCGCACCGAGCTCTACTGCTCCTCCTCTGTGGCGCACCCGAACTGCTTAAGGGCGAGCACAGCAAGAACGTCGGCCCCAATATCGATTCCTGGAGCGAGTTTCAGCCACTGGGTGTTGTAGCGGGGATCACCCCGTTTAACTTTCCCGCGATGGTTCCGCTGTGGATGTACCCGATGGCGATCGTCTGCGGTAACTGCTTCGTGCTGAAGCCCTCCGAGCGTGACCCCAGCTCGACCCTGTTCATCGCCCAGTTACTTCAGGAAGCCGGTTTGCCCAACGGCGTCATGACCGTGATCAACGGCGACAAAGAGGCGGTCGACACCTTGCTACACGACGCGCGGGTTCAGGCGGTCAGCTTCGTTGGCTCGACGCCGATTGCCGAATATATCTACAGCACCGCTACCGCCAATGGCAAGCGTTGCCAGGCACTCGGTGGCGCGAAGAACCACGCCATCGTGATGCCCGATGCCGATATGGACAACGCCGTTAACCAGCTGCTGGGCGCAGCCTTTGGCTCCTCCGGTGAACGCTGCATGGCGTTGTCTGTTGCTGTTGCCGTGGGTGACGCGGCCGGTGATGCGCTGGTCTCTAAGATGCAACAGGCGATGCAAGCACTGAAAGTCGGTGTTTATTCGGAAAGCAGCAATGATTTCGGCCCGGTGATCACCAAAGCGCACCAGCAGAAGGTGCTGGGTTACATCAATAGCGCTGAAGAGCAGGGTGCCAAGATCGTCGTTGACGGTCGTAATCCAGTGGTTCCCGGGCATGAAAACGGCTTCTTCGTCGGCGGTACCCTGATCGATAATGTCACCGCCGAGATGCAGAGCTATCAAGAGGAGATCTTCGGCCCGGTGCTGCAGGTGGTCCGTGTCGATACCATGCAGGAAGCGATGGACTTGATCGATAACCATGAGTATGGCAACGGCACCTGTATCTTTACTCGTGATGGTGAAGCGGCGCGTTACTTCTCCGACAACATCAAGGTCGGTATGGTCGGCATCAACGTACCGCTGCCGGTACCGGTGGCCTACCACAGCTTTGGCGGTTGGAAACGCTCGCTGTTCGGTGACCTGCACGCCTACGGCCCTGATGCGGTCCGGTTCTACACCAAGCGCAAGACGGTTACCCAGCGCTGGCCTTCAGCCGGAGTCCGCGAAGGGGTTGAGTTCGCAATGCCAACAATGAACTAGCCAACTGCTAGCGGGTAGATGCAAACGGCACCTTAGGGACAATCCTTAGGGTGCCGTCTGGTTTGCTAATCTCTCCCACCTTAACACCCCTCTATTTCTACAATGTAATCAACACCTATTTCGGAGCTGTGGAATGAGTACCTCTGCCAGAGAAAAAGGCTCTTCGATTACCCGGGTTCTAGAAATTATCGAAGCCGTATCCCGGGCCGAGCGGCCGATGTCGCCCACCGATCTCGCCTTTCAGTTGGATATTCCCAAGCCCAGTGTCCATCGGTTGCTGAATCAGCTGGAGGGCGACGGTTATCTACAGACCAATATGCGCGGGCTGATCGTCCCCGGTGAACGGATGCATAGCATTGCTCTCGGCGTGCTCTACAGCGGTCGTTTCAAAGCACTGCGCCAAGCAATTCTTACCCGCCTGACCGATGAGATCGGTGAGACCTGTGGCATCGCCATCCCTAATGGTATGGAGATGATCTACTACGACCGGGTGCAGGCCGATATGCGATTACAATTGAATCTCCCTGTCGGCAGCCATACGCCGGCCTGGTGCACCTCCAGCGGCAAACTCTATCTGAGCTCGCTACCCAAAGAGCGGCGCCAGCGGATTATTAAAAACCTGCCGTTGAAGCAGTACGCCCGTAATACCCTGATAGACGCCCAGGCGCTGGAAGCGGCGCTGTTGAATATTCGCAGCAATGAATTGGGCACCGATAATGAAGAGTTTGTTGACGGCATGGTGGCCTGCGCGGTACCCATCAAAGACAATAATGGCAAACTGTTCGCCTGTTTGTTCGCCCATGCTCCCTTGATCAGGAAAAGCCTGGAGGAGCTGTTGAGCTTCACCCCGGTTCTGCGTGAAGCCGCACTAGAATTGGGCCAGTTAGTTAACGACACTGAGGCAGGCCGCAATGAAAAAAAGACTCCCCCCGTTAAACTGGTTGCGCGCATTTGAGGCATCGGCACGGTTGTTGAACTTTACCCAGGCTGCTAACGAGCTGAATATGACCCAGGCTGCTATCAGCCAGCAAGTTAAAGGGTTGGAGTCGCAACTGGGTGCCTCGTTGTTCAAACGTCTACCGCGAGGCCTGGAACTGACCGATGCCGGCATGGCTTATCTGCCTGCGGTGCATGAATCGATCGAGAGGTTGGCTGCGGCGACCGACGAAATCTTCGGTCAGGGCCGCAGCAAACAGTTAACGATTAGGGTTAATCTGGTTTTTATGACCTGCTGGCTTGCGCCTAGGTTGCACCGATTCCGGCAATTACACCCAGGCATAGGCCTGCGATTTACCAGTAATATCTGGGTTGAAGAGCATGCAAAGGATGCCGATCTAGAAATCCGCTATGGGCATGGAATTTGGCCGGGCCTGACCGCTGATCGGCTAACCTGGGATGAGTTATTTCCGGTGTGCAGCCCCCTGCTTTGTGACGGCAGCGCACCGCCTAAGGCCTCTGACGAGCTGAGCAAGCACACGCTGTTGCATGTTATCGGTTACGAAGAGGGTTGGGGATACTGGTTAAAAATGACTGGGGCTAGCCAGGTGGATACCTCCCAAGGGATGCAGTTTGATACTCTAATTGCGGCACTGGAGATGGCCGTGCAGGGGCAGGGCCTGGCTCTTGGGCGGACATCCTTGGTTGAAAACATGATCGCCAGCGGCCGTTTGCTTGCCCCATTTGCACAGCGAGTAGCCACCTCAGAAGCATTCCACCTCACCCGCCCGACCCATCAGTACCTGCACCCGAACGCCGAAACCTTCCGCTCCTGGTTAATCGAAGAGGCCGAAACTCAACGTGATAAGGCTAAAGCTCTAGACATCGGTGTTGATTGAGGCGTGATCAAGCCTCCTAGACGAGTCGGTCCTGGGCTGCCGTGATAATGCCGGCGATATAGTTCGCGACGATGTTGACGCGTTTTAAGCGTCGCGAGTCAGACTGCTTGATTAGCCAGATTTCTGATTGGAGAGGGGTTTCATCAGCAAATACCCGTTGCAGCGAGAACCTCTCAGCAGCAAACCGGGGCAGTGCGGCGACGCCTAGGTGGGCCTTGACCGCCATCAGTTGGGCGTGAAAGTTGCCGGTTCGGATATAGATAGCGGGTAAATTAGGGCGCTCTTCGAGCCACCGCGCAAGGGGCAGGTAGGCCAGCTCAGAGTCCCAACCGATTAGCCGATGATGGCTGAGATCACTTGCTTGGGCAGGAATTCCCACTTCCTTCAAATACTCAGAGGAGGCGTACAGTGATTGTGACAGCTGGCCGATGCGCTGGACGGTATAGTCGCCTTGAGTAGGGCGGTTCAGGCGGATGACAATATCGGCTTCTCGTTTGGTTAGCGGGCTGGGCCGGACATCGGTGACGACCTCCAGTTGAATCTCCGGATACTGCCGCTGCAGGGGTCCTAGTTGCGGGATGATGAGGTATTGCCCTAGCAGTTCCGGCATCACCAGGCGGACGATTCCCGCCGTCTCCGCCTCACTCTTCGCAGCCCCCCGTTCGAGCCACAAGAGATGGGCTTCTGCCTGTTCCGCGGTCGACAACAGGTTGGCGCCAGCCTCGTTCAGATCGTAGCCGTCCTGTCGCCGTGAGAACAACCGGGTGCCCAAGGCTTGCTCCAGTGCGTCGATTCGACGAGATACGGTCGAGGGGCTAACGTGCAGACCTCGAGCCGCTTCGCTTAGGCTCTTGTTGCGAGCAACAGCCAAATAATATTTAAGATCGTCCCAGTTCATTCTATTTCTGCAAAACCAGTTTGCCTATTTGTCGGTACCAGTGCGACATTCTTTACCGATACACTCGGAGCAGTCAACAAAAATGCAAAGGCCCAGGGGCTGAGTCCGCTCGGAATCGGCGCATCTCAGATTAACCTGAACAAGAGAAGGAGGTTGCGTCATGTTCAAGGCAATAGTGGTTTCTGATTCTGAGGGTAGGCATCGGGCTGACCTGGTGAGGCTGGACAATGAGGCGCTTCCGCCCGGCGATGTGCTGGTTCAGGTGGACTATTCGAGTTTGAACTTTAAGGATGCGTTGGCGGTTACCGGCAAAGGAAAAATTATCCGCCACTTTCCGCTGGTACCGGGAGTGGATCTGGCCGGTAGGGTGTTGCAGCCCGGTACATCGGCCTATGCCGAAGGTGACGCAGTTGTGCTCACCGGTTGGGATACCGGAGTCAGCCATTTCGGCGGTTTTAGCCAGCGAGCTCGTGTCCCGGCCGATTGGCTGGTGCCTTTGGCCGATGGCCTGAGTTTGAAACAGGCGATGGCTCTGGGAACCGCCGGAGTGACGGCGATGCTGAGCATCCTAGAGCTGGAAGAAGCGGGCGTCACTGCAGAGAGGGGGACGGTTGTTGTCACAGGCGCGAGTGGTGGCGTTGGCAGTATCGCCATCGCGCTGCTCAGTGCGCTGGGCTATCAGGTCGCAGCCGTTACCGGTCGGTCGTCTAACCATGAATACTTATACCGCTTGGGTGCACAGGAGATCGTTGCGCGTACCGATATGGAAGTCGAAGCCCGACCCTTGGAAAAACAACGCTGGGCGGGTGCGATCGATACGGTGGGTGGGCCAATTCTGTCGCGCATCCTGGCGGAAACCGCTGAACCGGGTGCCGTTGCCTGCTGTGGGCTGGCCGCCAGTGCCCAACTGACGACCAGCGTGATGCCGTTTATTTTGCGAGGTATTCGACTTATCGGTATCGAATCGGTGCGTTGTCCTCGGGAGCGCCGGCTCCAAGTATGGCATCGCCTAGCTGCAACGATGCCGCTGCCATTACTGGATGCGCTCACCGAAACTACCCGTCTGGAGTCGGTTGGGGCCTGTGCCGAAAAGTTACTTGCCGGGCAGGTAACGGGCCGTATCGTTATCGATCTTAACCGTTAAATTTGATCAATTATTTATCTTATCCTGGGCTGAGCTTTCGTGGTAATCAGGAAACCTTTTTTACCCAACACAGCTGCCGCGGATCGCTTAACGGCTTTAGAGCACTGGAATCGCTGTCGAACTCTTCTGCCGTTTCATTGAGAACAGGGTGTTGACCGTACGTACGCCTGGCTGACGGAGGAGGTGATGGCTCAGGAACTCCTGATAGGACTCCATGTCTTTGGCCAGCACTTTCAGCAGATAGTCACAGCCGCCGGACACCGCATGGCATTCGAGTATCTCCTGACAGCGGCTGATCAGGGCAAGAAACCCTACCACCGTATCCGGGTGATGGTTATCCAGAGAGACCTCGGCAAAGGCGCATATTTTCAGACCGGTCTTATCGGCATCAATAATGGCGGTATAACCCCGGATGTAACCCTCCTCTTCCAGCCGTTTGACTCTGCGCCAGCAGGGAGCGTTGGAGAGCGATACCTGTTCTGCCAGCTCCCGATTCGATAAGCGACCATTCTTTTGCAGCGCCTGGAGGATCTGTGTATCAGTTCTGTCCATGCTCATAGCAACTATTTATCCATTTTCTGAGTATTAAGGATACAAATGTATCATTTTGCTGCGATTTTGACTAACAGAAAGCAACCCTGTTGCCAGCACTTATCGCTACAATATTGGTAACAATAATAAATTTCCGAACAGTCAAGCGCGGTTGAACATCTGCCAGGACAGCGATCCAGATATGCGTCACCGCTGTGATGGCTATTCGGAAACACTGCGAGGTATCACAGATGCACGTCAGGGCTCTGTCTCCATCAGCTAGCATCGACGTAAGTTCAGGGGTGCCGGATCCTACGTCCTTTGACTGGAAAAATATCGCTCGCTTGCTGCTTGTTTCCCGCGCTATGGACGACATTGAAGAGCAGGAGTTGGTGCCAGCCAAGCTGGTGTTTAATCAGTTCTCTGCCCGCGGCCACGATCTGGCCCAGATTCTCCTCGGATCCTTGCTCACCCATCCTCATGACGGCGCTACTGGCTACTACCGTTCGCGTCCCTTTGTGCTGGCGCTTGGGCTTGGGTTAGATGTGGCGGTGGCCTCGCCGCTGGCCAAAGCCGGTGGCTACAGCGATGGGCGTGATGTCGGGGTGGTCTGCAACTACCCTAACGTCGAGCGTAGCGGGGCTATGTTGTTTCCGATGTGTGGGGGCGTCGGGTCGCAATATTCGCCCATCTCCGGCTGGGCCCAGTCACTGGTCTATCACCGCGAACAACTCAAGGATGCAAGTTACCGAGGGGCTATCGGCGTTTCTATGGGCGGTGATTCGTCGATGTCGACCAGTGGTTTCTGGGCGGCATTGAATATCTCCACCACCAATAAATTGCCGCATCTGTTTTACATCGAAGACAACGGCTATGGCATCTCGGTGCCCCAGACTGTACAAACGCCGGGTGGTGATCAGGTCGCTAACCTGGCTGCTTATAAAAACCTGAAAATCATCGAGGGCGAGGGTACCGATCCGGTCCAAACCCCCTTGCTGATCAGGCAGGCGGTCGAGTATGTGCGTTCGGGGCAGGGAGTATGCCTGCTGCGACTGCGGGTGCCACGGCTCTGCGGCCACACCTTTCAGGATACCCAGACCTATAAGTCTGCTCAGTTGCTGGCCAAAGAGCAGGCCAAAGATCCGTTGCCCAAATTACGTCAGTATCTGCAGCAGCAGGGGATCCTCAGTGAGGCCCAATGGCAGCAGCTCGAACAGGACGCCTACGCGGAGGTTCATGCCTCTGTCGAGCGGGCCAAACAGCTGCCGGAACCGGATCCCAGCCAGATCACCCGCCATGTCTATGCCGAAAAAAATGCTTCGGGACAGATGCAGTTACAGCTTCGCGGAGGCCTGCATGCTGATGGCCACCGGTTTCCACCCAGCAGCGAAGTGCCGCAGCCCGAAGGGGCACGGATCAATATGCTGGCCGCAATCCGCAAGGTGCTGGACCATGAGCTGGCGACCAACCCCAGGGTACTGGTGTTTGGTGAAGATGTGGGGCCCAAGGGCGGGGTGCATGCCGCGACCCTCGGCCTCAATGCCAAATACGGCGACCACCGGGTCTTCGATACCAGTCTGTCGGAAGAGGGGATTATCGGTCGCGCCGTGGGAATGGCGCTGGCGGGGCTGATGCCGGTACCCGAGATTCAATTTAGAAAGTATGCCGAACCTGCGGCCGAGCAGATTACCGATACTGGGATCCTGCGCTGGCGCACTAACAACCAGTTCGCCGCACCGATGGTGATCCGCATTCCGGGCGGTTTTGCTGGGCGTGGCGATCCTTGGCACTCGATGTCTGACGAGGTCGAATGGATCCACAAAACCGGTTGGCAGGTGGTTATGCCCTCCAACGCCGAGGATGCTGCAGGGCTGTTACGTTACGCCCTGCGTGACAATAACCCGACGATCTTCTTTGAACACCGCGCCCTGCTCGATGATCGCTGGGCACGGCGGCCCTATCCGGGCGATGCCTATGTGATCCCTTTTGGCAGAGCCAACACCCTGGTCACGGGTGAGAAGCTCACGGTGGTCTGTTGGGGGGCGATGGTCGAGCGTTGTGAAATAGCTGCCAACCAGCTGCCGCAGAGTATTGAGGTGATCGATCTGCGCACTCTTCAACCCTGGGATCAAGCCACTGTCCTAGCCTCGGTGAAGAGGACCGGGCGTTGCCTGATTGTCCACGAGGATAAATTAACCGCTGGCTTTGGTGCCGAGATCGCCGCAGTGCTGGCCAAAGAAGCGTTCTTTGATCTGGATGCGCCGATCGAGCGGTTGGCGATGCCAGATATCCCGGTACCGCATAACCTGCAACTGATGCAGGCGGCGATACCTAGCCGCGAACGCATTGCTGCAGCGATGCAAGCGCTGATCGAAATCTAAGGGCGATCGCAATGAACCATTCCATAGATATTATCTTATCCGCAGATCAGCTCGAAGGTACTTCAGCTACATTGAGTAAGTGGTTGATTAAAGTTGGAAGTCAGGTTAAAAATGGCGATCCGATCATCGAATTGGAAACCGATAAGGTCGCGATGGAGATCTGCGCCCCCGCCGATGGCGTGCTGCTGGAAACCCTGGCCAACGAAGGTGATGAGATCGAGGTTGAAGCCATTCTCGGACGCCTGGCTGCCAACGACACCGCGCAAGGCCCAGCGGCTGCGGAGGCCGATAGCGCGGAAACGATTGCTGCTGAATCTCCGGGTACGGATGTGCGCTCGGCTACTTTAGTGGCTTCTGCGTCGCTGGCTGCTGAGCTAACCAACGGCGATGCGCGAAGGCTGATTGGTCCTGCGGTACGCCGCTTGTTGCGTCAGCATGATCTGGATATCGACAAGATTACCGGCAGCGGCCGCCGGGGGCGGGTGACGCGTGATGACGTTAACCTGTATCTTGCCGATCATCCCCAGACCGATGTCGCTCAAACCAGGAAGCATACCTTAGGTGACTCTCCCTATGCCTCGGGTGGGCCGCAACCCCGGCCCTTGCAGGGCACCCTGGTGGCGCATTCGCCGATGCGCAAAGCGATAGCCAAACACATGGTTACCAGCTTGCTGCACAGCTCACCGCATGTGACCAGTCTGTTTGAGATGGACATGAGCAACCTTATTGAACACCGCAAGTGGCATAAAAAAGAGTTTGCCGAGCGGGGCGTTAACCTGACCCTCAGCGCCTATTTTGTAGCGGCCGCAGCCGTAGCACTCAAGGCGGTACCGCAGGTTAATGCGCGTTTCCACGAGGATGCGCTGGAGCTATTTGAGGATATCAACATTGGGGTTGCAACCGCGTTGGGCGATGAGGGACTGGTGGTGCCGGTGCTGCAGCAGGTGCAAACGCTGAGCCTGTTTGCGATCGCTCAGACACTGAGTGTTCAGACTGAAAAAGCGCGCAGCCGGACGCTGACAGCAAATGATATGAGAAACGGCACCTTTAGCATCTCCAACCACGGCGTCAGCGGGAGTCTATTTGCGGCGCCTATTATCATTAATCAGCCGCAGGTCGCCATTCTCGGGGTGGGCAAACTCGACAAACGCGTGGTCGTCAGGGAGATCAAGGGTATCGATACGATGCAGATAAAACCGCTCTGCTATGTCTCCTTAAGCATCGATCACCGCGCGTTGGATGGCTATCAAGCCAATCGGTTTTTGCAGGTCTTTGTCGACTGCATCGAGCACTGGGGGCAGTAGTTCAGCTCTAGTAGAGCGCTCAATAAGGAGCGCGGCATTATAAAAGCGGGTTCAATCGTCCAGAAAGGGTGGGTCGAGGTCTTCGTCCCAATGTTCGGAGGGCTTGGGGTAGCTGCTTAGCAGTTGCTGCAAAAACTGGATCTGCTGGGCGTGCTCCTGTTGTTGCGGCTGACTCTGGGGGTCGCTCTCGGCAATATTCAACCGGGCGAGCAGGGTTTGCTGCGTCGTTCGTTCGATCTCGAGTGCCAGTTCGACCGCGTGATAGGGGGTCATCAGGTAGTGGGAATTGGCGTTGATGTCGTCGGCGGGGGATTCCTGGTCGACGCGAGTGGGTAGCGCCTGGTCACTGCCAGGGTGCTGTGCGGATGCAAGAACTCCCAGGCGATGAATCTGTTGCTGCTGTTGCTCGGCCAGTTTTAGGAAGCAGGCCGCAGCATCGGGGTTGTTAAAATTGTCCAGCTGCTCAGCCAGCTGGGTGTAACAGTCGGCAATCTCGTGCTTCAGGGCCAGAGAGTCGCGGAGTAATATCGCGCTTGGAAAGGTCGTATCTGGCATCAACTGCACTCCTCGGGATAGCTGTTTTAGGGGGTCTTGTTAGCCATCAGCTGCTGGCAATGGCTCTTGGCGCTCTTGACCTCGGCTAATAACTCTTCGATATCCTGTTTGTTCTGCTCCAGTCGGGTTTCGTGTTCCTGGAGCAGTTTGAACCAGTGTTTGAGCTGGGTCTCTTCGCCGGTGCCGGAATCATAGATATCGAACAGTTCCAGCGACTCATCGAGGGAAAAACCGACCCGCTTGCCGCGCAGGATCAGCATCAGCCTGACCCGATCACGTTTGCTGTAGGCACGGCGATATTTGCTGCGATCGGGGTTAAGCAACCCCTTGTCTTCGTAAAAACGGATCGTTCGCGGTGAGATATCAAACTCCTGCGACAGCTGGGTGATCGAATAGCTAACCGGAGGGGTGTCACTCTGAGGCAGCGCGTCAATCGCCGTAGCGGCATGTTGTTGGGTCTCTGTCACAGTCGATTGATCCATACGAGGTAGGTTAAAGGTAAGGCTCAGTGCGACACAGGTACGTCTCTGGTGGAGTTAGAGTCTGTGTCCTAAGCCCGCAGTTTACGATAACTTCCTCTGTAGCCCAACCCATACTGCGCCTGCTACCCAGATCCCAGCAAGCCGCGATCAAACATACTGACCGGCATCGACTCGGATCACTTCGCCGGTGATCATCCGCGCGGCATCGGACACCAAAAACAGCACGGCGTTGGCGATATCCTCGGGTAACGCCAGTTGCGGCAAAAGCGCTTCGCCCTGGGCTTTGTCGATATACTCCGGCGGCAGTTGTTGTGCCATCTCGGTCATCACCATCCCCGGGGCGATGGCATTGACGGTAATTCCTTTGGCGCCTAACTCGCGTGCTGCGGTCTTGGTCAGGCCGATTAGCCCCGCTTTGGCGGCGCTGTAGTTAGCCTGGCCGAACTTGCCACGGATGCCGTTGATGGAGGTGATGTTGACGATCCGCCCATGCCCTGCGGCACGCATAATAGGGGCCAGGGCGCGGATCATATGAAAGCTGCCGCTGAGGTTGATATCGAGCACCGACTGCCATTCGTCGTCCGCCATCTTGGTCAGGCTGCGGTCGCGGGTTATCCCGGCATTGTTGATCAGCAGGGTGCAGTTGGCGGGCAGGCTGGCGACCGCCTGGCGCACGGCGTCCGGGTCACTGATATCTACCCGGTGGTAGATAAAGGCTGTGAGCTGCTGCGGATCCTGTTCGCTAACATCAAACAGGTGGACTTCGGCGCCACGTTCGAGCAGAGCCTGGGCGATGGCGCGGCCAATGCCCCGGCTACCGCCGGTGACGACGGCGGCTTTGCCACTGAGGTCGTAGAGTTGTGCGAAGGACATGGCGACTCCGTTGGCTGTTGTTATAGTTGTAGTTGTAGTTGTAGTTCTAGTTCTAGTTCTAGTTGTAACTGCAACTGTATTGGTCATCGTGGTTTGGTTATCGTGGTGGGTAGAGAGGGTGCGCTGCGCGTAAGCAGCCACCCTCATCGCTTACTAACTGATCTGACAGCTCAGTGCCAAGCGTTGCGCGGGCCTAAAGCCACACCGCTGCAGGAAACCGTTGAGATTAAAGTTGTCCCAGGGCACCTCGGTCCGAACCGATTCGACGTGCAGACCCTTCAGGTTGGTGACTAACTGAGAAACCAGTGCCTGACCGATATGCAGATCCTGCGCAGAGGGGTCAACCCCGATGGTATCGATGACCGCCTCGGCGCTGGTCAGACCAAAGCCGCCGTTATCGACCCTGGCCATGATGTAACCGCGGATACTGGCGAGCTTGTCTTTAACCGGATCATCTTTCTCCGCCACCAGAGATACCCGGATACCCGATTCGTTAAGGGCCTGATTGACGATACGCTGGTAGTAGCCGCTCCGGTCTCGCTGGGTGATGTGGCGATCGATGCGCACGATCGAGTTCATGTCCTCTGCGACCAGGCTGCGCATCGGTATCCGATCGCGTGACAGGTCGGCACCGTCGAATTCGGTCTCGGTCATCGCATCGGTGCAAAGTTCCAGCACATGCCGGCTGGCCAGCTTAAAACCGGCATCGGAGAAGAATCGCAGCAGGTCGGGTTGATCCCACTGAACCACCGATTGCAATTCACCGCCGCCCTGTTGCCTAACCCGATCGATCAGCGCCTTGAACAGCTGCTGGCCGACACCGCGGCGTTGGTATTCAGGGTCGACACCGATGGCGTCGAGCACTGCGATGGGTTCGGTGCCACCAAACTCTCCCTCAAGCATGTAACAGGAGACGAAGCCCGCAATCTGACCCATAACCTCTGCGCTCAACGAGATAAAGGTGGCCGGATTTTGTTGCTGGGCCCGCAGCCGTTTGCTAAAAAAATCCAGTCGCGTCGCGCCGCTGAACTGCTGATCAAGGGCGACGACGGCCTCTAGATCGTCCGGGCTCAGGGCCCGAACACTAACGTTATTGTCAGTCATTATTCACTGTCCTTTGTTACGGTCGAGTTAACCGTGCATGCGCTCGTACTTGGCCTGCAGTTGCTCTTGGCTTTCCTGATGGTTCGGGTCTAGCTGGATACATTCAGCCGGACATACCAGTTGGCACTGGGGCTCGTCGTGGGCACCGATACATTCGGTGCATTTATCAGCCTCGATGACATAAAGGATACCGTCGCCTTCGTTGATCGCATCGTTGGGACATTCCAGGACACAGACGTCACAGGCGGTGCAATCTTCATTGATGATTAGGGCCATGGTCGTTCTCCTTGTTCTAATGATACAAATGGTGTTGCAGCATTTTTTAAAGACAAAGCGCCTCAGGACGCCTTTGCCAGAGTTTCAAGGGTTTGTAATTTTTCATGCCGGAATGCACCCCAGAGGGCGGCACCGATGGCGCCAGCGTAGGCGGAATCCACATGGCTGCGTGCTTCGGCCTTTAGCTTCAGCCCTTGCATCGATTCGTTGAGGCCGTCGATCATGCCACTGTCCAGGGCTAAGCCGCCGGTACAGAGTACGACGCCATCGGTCGCCTTGATCACCCGTAGCAGTTTAGCTAAACGGCCCGCCATCGACAGATGGATCCCCTTGAGGATGTTCGGTGCGGTAATACCGCGCGATACCATGTTGATGACATCGGTTTCCGCCAGTACCGCGCAGATGCTGGAGACGATCTCCGGATTGTCGGCCTGCTTGGACAGGGTGCCGATCTCGTCCTGAGCGATCCCCAGGTAGCGCGAGATATTCTCCAGAAACTGCCCGGAACCCGACGCGCACTGGCTGGTCATGCGGTAGTTGAGCACCTTGCCCTGCTCATCGATTTTCATCGCCCGGCCGTGCAGGGCGCCCATATCGAGCACCCCAGTGGCCTCAGGATCGAGGTAGATGGCACCGCGAGCGTGGGTGGTCATGGAGTAGAAGTGGCCGGTGCGAAAATCGATGTTCTCACCGTCGCCGGTGGTGGCGCAGTAGGTCACATCGGCACGGGTCAGGCCGTTGTCGGCGAGCAGTTGGTCGTATGCCTGGGCAGACAGTTGCAGCGGGTCACGGGTACGAATCCGGTCGTTACGCTTGGCCAGCCATTCAACCTTGCCGTTTTCATGCTTGAACAACACCGTTTTCACGGCCCCAGTACCTAAATCAATACCTGCAGTAATCATGGTTTATGCCTCCACTGCGCGGCGGGCAAATTCAGCAGCCCCTAGTGCGCCGGTGTAAATGGAATCGGGATCGATGTTGATCTTGATGTCGCCATAGTTTTCTTGCACCAGCTGGCATAGCTCCTTAACTGCCGCTTCGTTTTTAGCCACGCCACCGGTGAAGGTGAGCTCGTTCTCGACCCCTCCAGAGCGCGATAATATCGACATTGAGCGCAGGATGATGGCGCGGTGCAGACCAGCGATAATGTCCTCGCGTTTCTCGCCTAACGACAACCGGTCGCGCAGCTCGGCACCGGCGAACACGGTGCAGGTGGAGTTGATCGAGACCTTCTTGGTGGACTTCATCGCCAGCGGACCCAGCTCGTGCAGTCCTAGTTGCATCTCATCGGCGATGTAACCCAGGTAGCGGCCACAACCGGCAGCGCAACGGTCGTTCATCTGGAAATTGACCACTATCCCATGTTCATCGATCTGAATACCCTTGGTATCCTGACCGCCGATATCGAGTACGGTGCGGGTTTTAGGGTACATCAGGTGCGCCCCCAGACCGTGGCAGAGGATCTCGGAACGGATGTGCTCCTTCGGGAACGGCAGACGGGCGCGGCCGTAACCGGTGCCGACCACGTAGGTCTCTTCCAGCGGAATGGTCAATACTTGGGTCAGAGCGGCCTGCACCTTAGCGAAATCGTCGGTCTTGATCTCTTCCGCGTTGAGGGCGCTATCTAGCGCGATTAGGAAGGTTTCGCTCATATCCACTTGCGGTGGAATATTTTCAACCTCGATGATCGATTTGTCGTAAATATTAATCAGAGTGTCGGCACTGATACCCTGGATTGCAGCCTGTTTTTCGGCGACTTCCATATAGACGGTGCCGGCCAGATCGCGGAAGAAGTCCGACTTGCGCTCGGCGCCAGGCTCGAACAGTTTTGACAGTTCTATTTTTAGGGCGCTGAAGGTGCCGTCGAGAGCGGCTGTCAATATGGCCGGTGTCTCCCTATAGTTGCCATCCGCCGCCTTCTCGCCACAGAGCCGTTTGAGGTTGTCTAGCTGCACCAGGAACTGCGCCAGACGGAAGTGGCGCTCGAGCATGTAGAGTATGTTATCGGTACTCATATTCAGTGCTGGCGCTTTGTCCAGTGATTGGCGTAGCAATACCAGCCGGGCGCTGATCAGCGCTTCGGTCTTGGCCACCAGTGCTGCGGTGTCATAGTTAGAGCGCGAGTTGGTGATGCCGTGCCCCAGAGGGGCGCCGGTATCATCCATAACCACTGCTTTAGTCGTCGTAGAACCCAGATCAATTCCAATAAAACATTTCATAACTGGCTCCTGATTAGCGCGCGCTGGCGATCATGTTGCCCTGACGGCGTTGCTCGATCATCTGGAAGTAACTCTCCAGACGGTTCTTGACGTTGGCTGCCGAGAAGTAGCGTGGATCAACCAGGTCAGTCTCGACGAAGGCACCCGGCTTGCCGGTGCGCTTCTCGATCTCCTGCATCATCATCAACTGACCGGCAGAGAAGCTGTTACAGCTCTTGATGGAGTTGATCAGCAGACCATCGGCTTCGTAATCGTTCATATATTTTTCCAGCATATCGACCCGCTTGGGCAGATTGCGGTTGGTGTAGCAGCCCAGACAGTAGTCAGCCAGCGACTCGAGGGGATTGTCGGCATCGTGGCGGAAACCCTGGTCGTAGACGCCGCCCACCTTGGTGTAGGTACTGGCCACGACCACGGCACCCTCGTCGTAGAACATCTTCCAGAACTCGCGGAAGTTGGTCCAGTTGGGAGGTCCTTCCATGACGATGCGGTACTTTTCTTTACCCATCGATCCGCCGGGCGTGATCGGCCCTTGACCGTTCTTGACCCGTTGCTCGATCTCCTGGCGCAGCACTTTGTAGTAATCGACCGCTTGTTGAGTACCGCGGAAGGCGGTAAAAATTGGTCCCAGGTAATAGATGGCGCCGAAGTAAGCATCGATCGGGCTCGGTTTATTCTTGGCGCTTTCCAGTACCCAGACCAGATCGTCTTCGGCCTTGGCGGAACGGCGCATATTCTCGCGCAGCTTGTCGATATCGAACTTGTTGCCGCTGACGCGTTCCAGCGCCGGAATGACCTCCTCTTTTAGCTGCTTGACCACGAAATCACGCATGTTCTGGGTGATATCACCGTCACCCTGGTAGGGCACCTGGAGCATCACGGTTTCGCACTTGTACTCCTGGCGCAGCAGCTCGAACCACTTCATAAAGGTGAAGCAACCGGTATAGGAGAGCAGCAGCAGGTCGGGGTTCGGCATTGGCTTGCCGTTGGGGGCGATGTTGCCCTTGCTCATCATGCCGATGTCGGCTTTCACATAGGTGCAGACATCTTCGGAGTGACCCATCCGTTCGGCGGTCTGGATCATGCCGCCACTCTGCTGGCGCATCGCATTCTGGATGGCGTTAGTTTCTGGCAGGTTGTTGAGCATGCCGAAACTCTGGATCAGCTCGTTGAGGTTGCCGGGTACGAAGGTCGAGCAGACTTTTTTGCCATTGTTGGCGGTGTCGGTCAGGGCATCGTAATTCGAGTTGATCATCTCCTTTTGCATTAGCATCGAGGAGTCTTTTTGGGTCTCTAGGGTTTCAATCTTGGCACTCATAACTAGCTCCAAAGCTTGATAGAATCGGCGAAAGTACCGGCTTGCTCGCGGATCGGCTGCATCTGGCCGGAGTTCTCGGCGTACTTGAAGGAGATATGCGGAATATTGTGTTCTCGCATGCGCTCAGTCAGCATCGGCCGTTCCAGCAGCGCCGGATCACAGAAACTGGGGGCGGCGAAGATAACCCCTTCGGCGACCCGTTCTTTAACGGTTCCGAGTAGGTACATGCCGACATCTTCTTGGCGGTCGCAGTATTTGGCTGCCGAATCTGCTGATTCGTGCAGGAAGGCGGCAGCCAGGTTCTGTAGCGGGTTGCCTTCGGTAGGGACCGGCTTGAGTAACCAGCGGTTCACCAGCATGTAATCGTCATCGACGATGTAGCAGCCGGCCAACTCGATCGAGCGGATCAGGTTCAGCGGCGGTTGCTCACAGAACGAACCGTTGATGATCACCCGACAGTTGTCGCGCTTGGGATTATCCAGGGTTCTGGCTTCATCCATATACTCGCGCAACATGGCGTTATGCTCTTCAACCGGGATCACCATGCCAGCACGGTTGAGCAGGTAGACATCATTGCTGGAAACGTTGTGGGGCATCTCGGCGCGCAGGTCATAGAGCTCGCGGATCAGGTCACGGTTGATGTTGTAGATCTTGGTGGAGTTGAGGATCGCCTCGTCGGTGATCTTGTTGCCGGAGAGTTTTTCCAGCCCTTCACGCAGTTCCTGCAATTCGGCGATATAGTAGTTACCACCCAGGTCATCTTTGTAGTTCTGGGGGACATCGAAGTAGCGCACATAGGTATCCGGAAACATCAGTTTCCACATCCCCGACAGGTTACGGATCACGTCGCAGATGCTGGGGAACAGCATGCCATCGACAAAGTCCAGCCGTCCGGTCTTGCCCAGCTCGATGGTGGAGCGCGGGATCCGACAGATGTAGCTCTGGTAATAGGCGTCGCCGTGAATTACCTCGAGCTTGTCGCCGCCACCTAGAATTCCCAGTGACAGCATGTTGCCGGCGTGCATGATCTCACGCGGCACATAAACCGGCATGTATCCGATCACTTTACGCGCAGGGTCGGCGGCCTTCCACTCACGAGCGGCAGCAAAGGTTGTATCTTCATACAACTCTTCACAGCGATTAATAATATCTACAGTACTCATAACTATCTGTGCTCCCAATTAGCGGTGCGCTTCTCGACGAAAGCCTGCAAGCCTTCTACAGCGTCGTGAGTTGCCATTAGTTCCTGAAGGTAAAGCGCTTCTACCTGTGCAAGTTTGGTTTTGATGTGCTGGACTGCGTCGCTGCTGGCGGCCTGTACGGCAAACCGCAACGAACTGGCACTGACCTGTGCCAGGTGGTTATCGAAGTAAGCTTCGGCGGCGGCGGATGGATCGGTACTGAGTTCATTGACCAGGCCGATACGCAAGGCTTCGCGGCCGTCGATGCTGCGACCTGAGAACAGCAGGTCCTCGGCCTGGCTGCGGCCGATACGCTCGGGCAGCAGACAGGACGCGGCGGGGGCAAAGACCGCCAGTTTGATTTCAGGCTGCCCCAGATGGGTATCGGGAGTAGCAAAGATCAGATTGCCGCCCAGTACGACTTCCAGACCGCCACCCAGGCACTGGCCCTGGACCGCCACCAGAATGGGGACCGGGCAGTCCAGCATCTGAATAATCAGTGAGTGCAAGCTTTTGAGCATCGCTGCGCATTGATCCGGCATATGCTCGGCAACGCTGGCGCCAAAACTGAAATGAGGCCCCTCGGCATCAAGAATGACGGCCGTTAGCTTGGCGGCCCCCAGATGCTTGTCCAGAGCCGCGCTTAACGCGGCGATCATCTCGGCATCGACAATATTGGCTTTGGGGCGGGAGAGGCGTAGCCGTAGCAGGCGGTCCTCCTTTTCCATCCAGACTCGTAGCGGACTGTCGCTCATTGTTTATGTCCTTTGTTGTTTTTATAAAAGTGCAGTTTTGTGCTGGTTGTCTCGAGTGACTGGGTGCTTGTCGCTCTAGACATGAACTTTAATGCATCTTATGGCAATGTTAACGTGAGCGTCAACATGTTTTTTGTGGGAATAGTTTCTGCTTGTTGTGAGTGTTCTGCTAGGCGGAATCATGCTCGCTGTTAAGGTGTGGCGTTGGCTGATCGGGCTGGATCAGCGGATCTGCTATGCCGACTCTGGGTGAGCAGAATTGCACTGATGCGCGAGTTGCTTCGCATCGGCGTTTGCTCGTTTTAGCCTGATTAGGCGTTGTATCGGCGTTGTATCGGCGTTGTATCGGCGTTGAGTTGGAGTAGGGGGCAGAACCTGCCGGGGTGATAGTGATCAGAGCTGGCGCTTGAAGCGGCAAGAGGTCGTGTTGAATTTTCAGAAGGTTTCCAGGCACCGATCATTTCAGTGCTTGGATTCAGGGTTTACCAACCGCAGTAGCCAGTCCTGACACGCAACAGCGCGACTATTCTCCTGCGCGCCGGGTGCCAGTTGCAGTACATAGCTGGCGGGCGAGCGGACCCGTTGATCCCAGGCGATCACCAAACGACCGCTGGTTAACCGGTCGGCCACCAACGCCTGGCGCCCAAGCGCAATTCCTTGCCCCGCTTCAGCCGCCTGCAGGGCGAGATCGGCGCGATTAAAAAAGAGTTGGCGCTGAGCGTTGGCTAGGGTTATCCCGAGCTCGGTTAACCAGTGCTGCCACTCTTCATCCCGCTCCGCCCCTAGCCAGGGGGCGCTGTCGTGGAGCAGCGGGTAGGCGAGCAGATCCGCCGCGGCGGTTAATGACGGCATACTGCCTAGCAGGTCAGGGCTGCACACCGGAAATAGCCATTCGTTCAACAGGGGGGCGCTGTCATCCGGACCTGGCAGGCGGTAATCGAGCGCCAGATCGTAGCTGGCACGATTAAGCCCCTGCAGCTGATCCTGGGCGTCTATGTGCAGATCAATATCCGGGAAGGTACGGTAAAATTCTCCCAGCCGGGGTACCAGCCACTGCAGACAGAACGAAGGAATGACTGCTAGCCGGACCCGCCCGCGTAGCTGTGCGGTTGCCAGGGTATTCAACGTGCTCTCTATCGTGCTGTAACCCTGCTCAACGACTTGCGCTAAGTGTCTTCCCTCCTCGGTTAAACGGAGTTGCCGTGTGCTGCGTTGAAACAGGCTGTAGCCCAAGCGGGATTCGAGCTGTTTGATTTGCTGGCTAACAGCGCCGGTGGTGATATTCATTGCTTCGGCAGCACGGGTAAAGCTTAGATGTGCAGCGGCACAGTGAAAACAGCGCAGTCCTGACCAGATAGACGCGTTAATCATAATGGTTGAGTCGGACAAAATTCATCATTGTTAGGTTTTACTAAAATCGACACTTATTAAGCTTAGCTAAAGAGTGGTTTAGAAATGATAGATGTTAACTTTACTTATTCTATAGCAATATGCAAAAAATAACGATGGAGAGTGATTCTGTGCCAACGCCTAGCCCCGCCTTAACACCCAGTCTGAGCCTGCAGTTGAAAACCGCTCAGCCGACCCTGTGGCTCAATCCTGGTTTGGTTGCTGAACCTGCCGGGAGCGGCGAGCCCGCTTGTGCCGAGATGCAGGAGGCGGAACAGCGTCTGGCTTTTTTTGCGCCGCTGCTGGTGAAGCTGTTTCCCGAGTTGCAACCCAGCGCCGGGCTGATCGAATCGGCACTGCGGCCTGCGCCCGCATTGGGGCGGATTCTGTTAGGCAGGGGGGCGGGCGCCGATCGGGTGCTGATTAAATGTGACCATGCGCTGCCGGTCGCCGGTTCGGTGAAGGCACGCGGCGGCATTTACGAAGTGCTTTGTTTTGCTGAGCAGTTAGCGCTGGAGGCCGGATTGCTGCATCGCGTTGGGAATACAGGGTTGGAGCAGAGCTCCTTGCGGTTGGCGGAGATCGATGCCCGGGCACTGTTTGGCCGCTATCGTATTGCGGTAGGCAGTACCGGCAATCTGGGTCTGAGTATCGGCATCATGGCGGCGCGGTTGGGGTTTCTGGTGACCGTGCATATGTCCCGCGACGCCAAAGCCTGGAAGAAAAAGCGTCTGCGCGATGCCGGTGTGGCGGTGGTCGAGCACCGGGGTGATTACGCCGCCGCAGTAGCCGAAGGCCGGCGGCAGACGGACGCTGATCCGTACGGTTATTTCGTTGATGATGAGAATTCAGAGCGGCTGTTTTACGGCTATAGCGTCGCTGCGCTACGTCTGCAACGGCAGCTGCGGCAGGCCGGCATTCAGGTGGATCGAGACAATCCGCTGTTTGTGTACCTCCCCTGCGGCGTGGGTGGGGCTCCGGGGGGCATCAGTTTCGGGCTGAAACAGCTGTTTGGCGACAGTGTCCACTGTTTTTTTGCCGAGCCGGTGCAAGCGCCGTGCATGCTCTACGCGCTTGCGGCAGGCAGAGTTTTGCCGGTCAGCGAGTTGGGCTTGAGGGTTGCCACCGAGGCTGATGGGCTGGCGGTGGGCTGTGCCTCGGCGCTGGTAGCAGAACGGATGAGTACGCGTCTGTCCGGCGTATTTACCGTGACCGATGAAGATCTATTGCGCTGGGTCTATCTGCTGCATCAACATGAGGGGATCGATGTTGAACCCTCGGCCACTGCCGGGTTTGCCGGTCCGGCTTGGCTCAGCCAAAGCGAGGCTGGGCGCGCCTATCTGCAGCAGCAGGAGTTGGGATCGGCGATGCAACGGGCTCACCATATCATCTGGACCACCGGGGGTAGTTTTGTGCCTCCGACGGAGCAAGCCGATTTTATCGCGCGCGGCGCAGCGCAGGTCGCCAAGCAGCCAGCATTTTCAGTGCTAAGGGGGCGCTCTAACACAGGTCAAGATCGGGAGTCTGAGCATGGCGTTGGATAGTTGGTTGTTATATTTAGCAGCGGTGACGTTGCTGTCATTGACGCCGGGCCCCAACGGTCTACTGGCTCTTAGCCACGGCGCCCGTTACGGCGCCCGTCAAAGTTGTAGCACCCTGCTTGGCGGAGGCGCAGGCTTTGTGCTGTTGATGTTGCTGTCGCTGCTGGGGCTGGGTACGGTGTTGCTGGCGTCGGAAACTGCTTTCGCCATTCTTAAATTTATGGGTGCCTGTTATCTGGTCTACCTGGGTATTCGCCAATGGCGCTTAGCGCCTCTGGCGCTGCAGGATACCGCCGCCATGAAACACTGCTCATCGCATCGCCGTCGGGCGGCAGAGGGTTTTTGCGTGGCGCTCTCCAATCCTAAAGTGATCCTGTTTTTTATGGCTTTTTTACCACAATTTATCGCCCCACAGCAGCCGTTACTGGGGCAGTTTGTGATCCTGGCGTCGACCTTCGTGGTGGTAGAATTTGCAGTGGAACTGGTTTTGGCGCTGAGTGCGGTTCGGATTATCGGCTGGTTTAGTCGGCACTCTGCAATGCACTGGTTCAACCGAACCACGGGAGGGCTCTTTATCACTGCCGGGGCACTGCTGATTGTCACTCCGCGCTGAATAGAAAAATGCACAAAGACCCGCTGCCGGGGCGTTGTGCATGCTTGGATTGATGCCGAGGTTGTACGCTCTGACTAAGCGTCAGAGCGACAGGCTCAGGCCGTGGGCATCAGATCGTCGATCAGCTCTGGAGTCCAGGGCGCACCCTGGGCTAGTGCCTGACGCAGGGCAACAAAGTCGATCTCGCGACCCACTTCGCGGTTGCCTTCGTTAAAGGCGCGGAAGCCGGTGCGGGCTTCGTTCATCATATTGAGTGCCAGCCAAGCGCGGCTGTTCTCTTTGTTGGCGTTCCAAGCGTTCAGCTTGGGTTTACGCAGCTCCTCCAGCGACTTGGCCATGCACTCGGGGAAGGTCTCCAGCAGCTTGCTGGCCAGTGCTTCGACGCGCTCGTCGAGCAGCGACAGGTCGATCTCGCCCTGCTTGAGCAGCGCCTTACCCGCTTTGAGGGCGTCGCCGGTCTTGAAATCACCATGTACTATGCGGCCGAACTCGTCCAGGTAGGTGTCGGTGATCACGGTGGGGTTGGGAATGAACTTGCCGTCGATCTTCAGTGCCGGCACGATTTCACAGCAGATGCCCAGGCGGTTGGCTTTATGGGCGGAGAAGGGTTCGCACAGAGTGCCTGAGACCATCGCCTGTTCGCAGCCGATCATAACCGGCAAGAAGTCGGTGGCGCCGCCGATGGCTGCCGAGCCGTGCTTGGGTCCTGCCTGACCGAAGTTGGCCAGATCCTGGGCCACGGTAAAGTCGGCCGCCATGCCGATCTCCTGGCCACCGCCGATGCGCATGCCGTTGACGCGGCAGATGACCGGCTTGTCGCAGCCGAGGATGGCCGACACCATGTCGTTGAACAGGCGCATGTACTGGCGGTACTCCTGCGGGTTGCCGGCATAATATTCGGCGTACTCTTTGGTGTTGCCGCCGGTACAGAAGGCTTTGTCGCCGACCGCGGTGAAGATCACCGCGTTGACGTCACGGGCGTTGGAGGCGGCGCGGAAAGCCAGAATCAGGCCCTTGGTCATGTCGGTGGTGTAGGAGTTGTATTGTGATGGGTTGTCCAGTGTGATCCAGGCGTTATAGACCCCTTCGGCGATGCTGCCGTCACGGCGCTTGGCAGGCCGCTTTTGAAACAGAACGCCGGGGACGATCTGCTCGGGGACCAGGTTATGATCGTTCAACTGCTGCGGCGCTGTCTCTTTGACGATGGCGTAGGTACTTGCTTTCATAAGTGTTTCCTCAGGGTACAAGAATGGCGCGGGCGCTGAGCTTATGCGCATGGGCGTCGGCGAAAATCTGGTTGATATCGCTCAGTGGGTATTGCTGGGTAAAGGGTTTCATGGCTATTTTGCCGTCCATTACCAGTTGCAGCGTGGCGGGGTAATACGAGGGCGCGCAACCCCAGTTACCCTGGGCCTTGGCGTGAAACGCCATCAGGTTAGAGAGGCGGAACTCCTGCTTAGCCATCGTGAAGCCGACCACCGCAAGGGTGGCGCCGAACGTCAGTAGGCTGAAGGCGGTGGCTTGGCCTGGGGCGGAGCCGGAGCACTCGAAGATCTTCCATTCGGTTTGGCGTAAGCCCTGTGCTTTAACGAAAGCCTGGATTGTTTTTTTCAGCGAGCGGCTGTCGTATTCGGTGGCATTGAGGGTCAGTGCTGCACCATGATCGCGGTAGTTTTCCAGTTTCGCGTTATCGACATCGATAGCGATAACGGTGGCACCCATCGCATGAGCGATCTGCACCGCGTAGCCACCGACCCCACCGACCCCGATAACGATGGCCAGATCGCCGGGTTGGATACCCGCCTGGGCGGCTGCCTGAAAGGGTGTGGTAACCGCATCGGCGACCACCGAAACATCGGCCAGCTCCAATCCGGCGGCGGCCAGCTGGGCTTCATCAACCTCGCACAGGCAGTGGCCGGGAACGCTTATATGGGTGGCGAATCCGCCCTGGATATCGTTGCCCGGCATCTTCTGGCTGCGGCAGATGTTGTGCAGATCACGTTTGCACAGGTCGCATTCGTAGCAGGGCAGTACCGCGGGGATGATAACGGCTTTGCCGAGAGAGGCCTCGCAGCCAAGGCCCGCCGCTATAACCCGACCGCTGATCTCATGGCCCAGTGCCAGCGGTAGTGGGCTGTTGGTTTTGACTCCGTCATAGAGGAATCCCAGGTCGGTATGACAAACCCCGCATCCGGCGACCTCGACACAAACCTCTCCTGGAGCAGGGGGGGTGAGTTCGAAGTGTACCTTTTCAAAAGGTT
The DNA here is from genome assembly GCA_963974645.1 of uncultured Neptunomonas sp. GTDB lineage: Bacteria > Pseudomonadota > Gammaproteobacteria > Pseudomonadales > Balneatricaceae > Motiliproteus. Next base: position 23,875 of record CAXBEA010000010.1, read on the forward strand.
TGCCGACCTCGGTCATTACCCATCGATAGGCTGTGCTCATCTGATATGCCTCTTGGTGGTGTGGCTGAAGGGTGCTGTGGCTCACTGAGTACCGAGTGACCCCAAGCTTGCTGTGTGTACTTTAGTGCATGCTAGATCGAACTTAACGCTAGCGTCAACATATTTTTAGTTTCGATGCTGCGGGTTACGACTACCGATTCCGTAGGGTGGAATAACTTGAGAGGGTGCAGGTATATTCCTGGTTTAGAGGTTAATGTCTTGTATGTAAAAAGGAATATATTTTATACGGGGCCAGGTAAGGGTTTTTAGAGGGCGCAGAGGACAGAATGCCCAGGGGTTAATTAATAGCAAGTTGGAACTATAGTGCTCTTTTTGTTGAGCTGGAATTGCGCATGCACTAAGATGCGGAACCACTACTTTGTAGATAGACGCCCGTCGAAGCCAATGAGGCTAAGCCGCAGGAGAAATATAAAAATGAACATGAATTCTACGCCCAGCAGTAAAGTCGCATTCAGTTGGCAAGACCCTTTTCTAGTTGATGCTCAGCTCAGCGAAGAGGAGCGGATGATCCGTGATGCGGCGCACGAGTATTGCCAGTCGCGGCTGCTGCCCAGGGTGCTCGAGGCCAACCGGCATGAGCGCTTTGATCGCGAGATTCTCGAGGAGATGGGCGAGCTGGGGCTGCTCGGGCCAACGCTACCCGAGACCTATGGCTGCTCCAATGTAAACTATGTCAGTTACGGACTGGTCGCGCGTGAGGTCGAACGCGTCGATAGCGGTTACCGCTCGGCTATGAGTGTCCAGTCATCTCTGGTGATGCATCCTATTTATGCCTATGGCTCTGAGGCGCAGCGCCGCAAATATCTGCCAAAACTGGCCACGGGTGAGTGGGTGGGTTGCTTTGGCTTGACCGAACCCGATTCGGGATCTGATCCTGCGAGTATGCGCACCAAGGCCACCCGGATTGATGGCGGCTATCGGTTGAAGGGTACCAAGATGTGGATCACCAACTCACCGATCGCCGATGTTTTTGTGGTCTGGGCCAAGTTGGACGGGGTGATTCGCGGTTTTATCCTCGAGAAAGGGATGCAGGGGCTCAGTGCGCCCAAGATCGAGGGCAAGTTCTCGTTGCGGGCCTCGGTTACCGGTGAGATCGTGATGGATGACGTCGAGGTCCCTGAGGAGAATTTGCTGCCTAACGCCTCGGGGCTGTCGGGGCCTTTCGGTTGTCTTAACAAGGCGCGCTTCGGTATCGCCTGGGGTGCCCTGGGTGCTGCGGAATTCTGTTGGCATGCCGCACGCCAGTATACGCTGGATCGCAACCAGTTCGGCAGGCCGCTGGCGGCCACCCAGTTGATCCAGAAAAAACTGGCGGATATGCAAACCGAGATCAGCTTGGGGTTACAGGGCTGTCTACAGGCTGGTCGGTTGATGGATCAGGGCCAGTGCGCGCCGGAGTTGATCTCGCTGATCAAGCGCAACTCCTGCGGCAAGTCACTGGATATTGCCCGTATGGCGCGTGATATGCACGGCGGTAACGGCATCTCCGACGAGTTCCATGTGATTCGGCATCTGATGAATCTCGAAGCGGTCAACACCTACGAGGGCACCCATGATGTTCACGCCCTGATTCTGGGGCGGGCACAGACCGGGCTCCAGGCTTTCTCCGGCTGATGCGTTTTTTGGGTGGCTGTTATTGAGTTGAATGCCTCTGCGGTCGAACGCTCGACCGGGTTTTACTCGGTCGGCGGCAAACGGCTTGAATACGTATGGCTGGGACCCGGCCCCGATACGGCTCTTTCGCTGGTGTTTCTCCACGAAGGGCTGGGTTGCGTAGGGTTATGGAAAGATTTTCCCGAGCGGGTAGCGCAGGCGAGTGGTTGCGGGGTGCTGGTCTATAGCCGCTTAGGCTACGGGGGATCCGATCCGGTCGAGCTGCCCCGACCGCTGAGTTACATGCACGACGAGGCGCTGCAGACCCTGCCCGCGCTGTTGGACGCCGCAGGCATCGAGCGTGCGGTTCTGGTGGGGCACAGTGACGGGGCTTCGATCGCGCTGATTTATGCGGGCGGATGCACCGATCCCCGTATTCAGGGGCTGGTGCTGATGGCGCCGCATCTGTTTGCCGAACCGCTGACGCTGGCAAGTATCTTCAACAGCAAGGCGTTATTTACCGAGGGGGCACTACGCGAGCAGCTCAGGCGCTACCAGGGTGATAATGTCGACAATGCTTTTTGGGGCTGGAATGATGCCTGGCTGGATCCCGGGTTTGTGCAGTGGAATATCGAGGCTTATTTACCGCAGATTCAGGTGCCGGTGTTGCTGCTGCAGGGGCTGGATGACGAGTACGGCAGCGAGCTGCAGCTGCAGGCGCTCGAGTCCCAGCTGAGTGGCCCGGTGCAGACGCTCCGGCTGGCATGCTGTGGTCACTCGCCATTTCGGGATCAACCCGGGTTGAGTAAACAGGCGATTATCAATTTTATCCGACAGTTCCAAGCCGTGTCCGGTAGCGGGGCTGTTGAGACTTCAGGAGCATAACCATGCAAGACGCCTATATCTGTGACGCCATCCGTACCCCCATCGGCCGCTATGGTGGGGCGCTGGCTTCGGTGCGTCCGGACGACCTGGGTGCGGTCCCGATCAAGGCCTTGATGGCTAGAAATCCACAGCTGGATTGGCAGCAAGTGGATGATCTTATCTATGGCTGTGCCAATCAGGCGGGCGAGGATAACCGTAATGTCGCGCGGATGGCCGGTCTGCTGGCAGGGCTGCCGACCTGCGTACCGGGTGTGACCCTCAATCGCCTGTGCGGCTCGGGGTTGGATGCCGTTTCGATGGCCTCACGGACGATCAAGGCAGGGGAGGCGCAGTTGCTGATAGCCGGTGGGGTGGAGTCGATGTCACGGGCACCCTTTGTGATGCCTAAAGCGCAGAGTGCCTTTTCCCGCCAGGCAGAGATCTATGACACCACCATCGGCTGGCGCTTTATTAACCCGCTGCTGCAATCGCTCTATGGGGTGGATTCGATGCCGGAGACGGCCGAAAACCTGGCCCGCGAGTATGCTATTTCTCGTCAAGATCAGGATCTTTTTGCCCTGCGCAGCCAGCAGCGCGCTGGCAAAGCCCAGGCCGACGGGCTGTTTGCCGAGGAGATAGTGGCGGTCAGTATCCCGCAGCGTAAAGGGAGCCCGCTGTTGATCGATACCGATGAGCACCCACGCCCGGAGATAACCCTGGCATCCCTGGCCAAGCTCAAAGGCGTGGTCTCAGCGGCTGGCACGGTGACTGCAGGCAACGCCTCGGGCGTCAACGACGGTGCCTGTGCCTTGCTGCTGGCCTCAGCTGCCGCGGTGCAGCAGTTTGGGCTGACCCCGCGGGCGCGGGTGGTTGCCAGTGCCAGTGCCGGGGTTGATCCGAGGATTATGGGCTTTGGGCCGGCACCGGCGGTACGCAAAGTCCTGGCTCTGAGCGGCTTGACGCTGGCACAGATGGATCTGATTGAACTTAATGAAGCCTTTGCCGCGCAGGCGCTGGCAGTCACCCGTGATCTGGGCTTGGCCGACGATGACGCCCGGATTAACCCGCTGGGCGGCGCCATAGCCCTGGGGCATCCGCTGGGGATGAGCGGAGCCCGGTTGGTCACGACCGCACTCTATCAGCTGCAGCGCAGTCAGGGTAAATACGCACTATGTACTATGTGTGTCGGCGTTGGCCAAGGTCTGGCGATGATTATCGAACGTCTGTAGCGGCTGTGCTTAGTGATAACAGTGGTAAACAGGGGGGGGCTGATCGGTTTCTCTAATCAGGGCAGTGATTAATTTAATAAACAGGAACTTATAGATCATTCTCCAGACACTGGGTAAGCTTTGTATCAGCAATTCATTAGGAGGCTAATATGGCTCAAAGCAAGCCGGCGTTGCCGGAAGAGGCCAGCGAACAGAGCCAGCAAGCGCTGGCGGCCTATGTGCAACAGATCGCCAAGCTGGTCCGGGGGCAGCGAGCGCAGCGAGGCATGACCCGTAAGGTACTGTCGCAGCACTCGGGTATCTCCGAGCGGTACCTGGCGCAGGTGGAAACCGGCAAGGCCAACATGTCGATAGCACTGCTTTGGCGTCTGGCAGAAGCGATGCATGTGGGTCTTAACGATATCCTGCCTTACAACGCCTATGCCACCGTCAGGCTAGCCCCGTTACGGCAGCTGCTTGAGGGGCTATCGACGGAGCAGCAACAGCAGGCGCATGAGTTATTGCAGCAGAAGTTTGCTGTCGGTTCCTGTGGTTGCGAGCTGCAGGACTGCCGAGGGATTGCGTTGATCGGTCTGCGCGGTGCAGGTAAAAGCACCTTGGGACGCAAGCTGGCAGATGCAATGGAGATCCCCTTTGTGCGCCTCAGTGATGTGATTGAACAGTTGGGTGGCTTTGACTTGCAAGAGCTGCTGACACTGTTCGGACAGAAGGCTTATCGTAAGCTAGAGCGTCAGGCGCTTGAGACAGTTAGAGAGAATTATGACCGGGTGGTGCTGGAGATCGGTGGTAGCCTGGTGTCTGAAAAACAGACCTACAGCGATGTTCGGGATCACTTTTACACGGTATGGGTCAAGGCGGAGCCCGAAGATCATATGAGCCGGGTCATGGCTCAGGGAGATCTGCGACCGATGGCCGCCAGCCAGAAAGCGATGGACGATCTGAAGCTTATCCTGACCGAACGCGAACCCTACTATCGAGCCGCAAACGCGCTGCTGAACACTTCGGGGAGAACGGTGGATGAGTGCGCAGCAGAGCTGATCGAAAAGTGTATCCGGGCATTTCCGAACCCTGTGATCCCCTGAATCGCGTCATTACTCAACAGAGAGGCACCCATACAAAACTGCTTGGGTCGGTAACTAATGGAGCGTACGACCTTATATTTATCCACGTTCAGACGAGCAGGCCGGCATCGTCCACCGCGTCGAACAACTGTTCCCTTTCACCGATCAAAGCGAACAGCAGGTCGAGGTGCTCAGTCAGGGGAGGGGAAGCCGCTTCTGCCCGTCGATCCGGTCATTGTGGCGCTGCACAGGATTCACATACTTGATTAGGCAGCATATCGGTGAACGCGACAACGACCTTGAAAAACGTCGCAGGTGATGGGCTTCAGAAAGTTCTCGATACCCGCAGTTGATTAGGATTTTTTTGGCAAGCCTTCCGGGTATTTTGTGACAGTATCTGGCAGCCGTTCCCAGGATGCTTTCGAACCCACGAAGATATGGTAGCCGATCTCTATTTGCGGATTTTCATTCAGGCAGCCCAGCGTGATCCCATGCACAACACCCTTATAGGTGCCGCAGAGGGTTGAGCCGCACCGGCTACAAAACTGTAAACCGAATCCCTGCTCACTTTGGTAGTTTGTTAACAGTCCAGCACCCGCTGTCCATTGAAATTCGTCAGGTTCTACCAGTGCATAGGCTGAAGCTTGAGAACTGAAGGCTTTGCGGCAGCGGGAGCAGTGGCATGACCTGGCATCTTTAAGAGTGCCGTCAATGCTGTAGCTGATACTTCCACAAAAACATTCACCCGTTAGTGACATATATTCTCCTCAATGTGCAATACCTTCGCATCACCGTATTACTGATTCATAGAGCTTAATAGCAAATGCGTGGTTCTACTTTATACCCAACTGGATACCTCAACTATACTTATGATTCCAACAATCCAATAACGGATCGCACCGTGTCCGTCCATCCTGTTGTATGACCCTCGCGGAGCACATAACGAATGAGAGGTTCTGTATGCAACCCTTTAAATCCCTCAGCAACACGGTTGTATCAACAGCCCTGTTCGCTCTGGCAACCCTAACCCAAGCGGCCGATAATTCAACCCTCATCGCCCAGGCCCGCTCTGCTGCTCCCTCCATGGTTAGCGCCGAAGCAACCATCATGTACCGTGGTAAGGTGTTGGCTAAGGGCAGTAATGACTGGATCTGTCTACCCGAAACGTTGCCCGACGACAACGCGCCCATGTGTAACGATGGCCAATGGATGGCGATGATGAAAGCAGTCGGCAACAAGGCGGCTTTCCAGTCGCAGGGAATAGGCTTTTCCTACATGCTGGCTGGCGATGGCGGCGTCAGTAACTCAACCCCTTATCATGCTGACCATGCTAACGCACCCGACTTTATCAAGGAGGGCGGGCATTTGATGTTAATCGTTCCCAAGGAGTTACTCAGCGGAGTCACGGATGATCCTCATGCGGGCGGCCCCTACGTCATGTGGCGTAATACCCCTTACGCTCACCTGATGATCCCTGTTGGTGAGCGTCCTTAAACAAGTAACAGGCTGGCGTCGAGTTTTCTCACTGCAGCAATATCGGCTTCAGCCGTTACTCCCGTTAGAACCAGGGTCGATTAATTTATACCGTTATCTAAGTTCTTTGACAGTGATGTTAGCGCTAAGACTGGCATACGTTTAGGTCCGTCAGTTAGTCGAGATCATGAGCTGGCATATAGGCGATTAAGTAGTGAACGCTGCCATCAACACAGCGACTTCGTTATACTGGCGCCCCCGTTAGTATCTCGATGGAGAGCCTCTTTTGACCCAGTTTCGTCCGTGTATAGATCTCCACCAGGGTAAAGTGAAGCAGATTGTTGGCGGTAGTTTGAATGCTAAGGGTGCCGATACCAACTTTATAAGTCCCTACGATGCAACCTATTACGCAAAACTCTACCAGCAGCACTCGCTGACTGGGGGCCATGTAATAGCGCTCGGACCCGGCAATCAGGAACAGGCGCTCAAAGCTTTGGCGGCCTGGTCGGGCGGTTTGCAGTTTGGTGGTGGGGTCAACAATGAGAACGCGGCTGAGTACCTGAATGCAGGGGCGTCGCACGTGATAGTGACCTCTTACCTGTTCGATGAAGGCCAGTTTTCATGGGATCGGCTGGAAAAAATCAAGGCCGAAACAGGTGTTGACAGGCTCGTTCTGGATCTAAGTTGCCGGAAGACCGGCGAGGGTTGGCATATCGCCACGGACCGTTGGCAGACTGTCACGGAGATGGCCATTACTCCTGAGACCCTGCATGAACTCGAACAACATTGCGCCGAATTTTTAATCCATGCTGCCGATGTTGAGGGGCTTCAAGGCGGGATCGATCAGGCGTTGGTTCAATTGCTGGGTGCCCATTGCAGCATTCCGGTCACATACGCCGGTGGGGCTCGCGCACTTGAGGACCTACAAAAGGTTGATCAGCTATCCGGGGGGCAGGTGGACCTGACCATCGGCAGTGCGCTGGATATTTTTGGTGGGCACGGCATTACCCTAGAGCAATGCGTAGCTTGGAACAGCTCACAGCTCAAATAACCCGATTTTGATCAGGAACTGCAGGAAAGCATTGAGCAGCCTGGTCGCTGCCTTGCCCAGTCGGGTCGTTTACCGGCGAATTGCTGCTTGTCGGGTTGTTCGTCATAAGGGCGGCGCAGTACCTCAAGCAGTTCGTTGATCCGCGAAAAATCCTGTTTCTCGGCTTGGTCGATGGCTTCTTGGGCTAAGTAGTTACGCAGCACGAAGTTGGGATTGACGGCGTTCATCCGTTGCTTGCGACTAGCCTCCTGAGTTCCCTCTTTTTGAAGCCGATCACCATAGCTGCGCAGCCAATTGCCAATGCGTAGCCGGTGCGCTGCGGTCAGTTGTTCCGGGATATAATAGGCATCCAGCAACGGTGTCAGCAGTTCGGCGGTATTGGCATTCTCAGCGGTTAAGTCATCGACCTTTAGATCTGCGAGCAATCGATAGAAACGGGTCATATCGGTTTCCACCAGCTGCAATACCGCGAGAAGTTCGGTGATCAATGTTTCGTCCGTTTCGGCATCGAAGGCAGTTAAACCCAGCTTCTGCGCCATCATCGTCTGCCGGCCTTGCTGGTACTGCGCCTGATAACCATCCAAGGCCCGCTCCAGCGGAGCTGCTTCATCGAACAGCGGGTAGAGAGCATTTGCCAGCTGCACCAGATTCCAGAGTGCGATCTGGGGTTGTTGGGCATAGCTGTAGCGGCGGCCACCGGCATCGGTGGTGTTAGGGGTCCAGTTGGGATCGTAATCTTCCAGCCAACCGTAGGGACCGTAGTCGATGGTCAGCCCCAGGATCGACATATTGTCGGTGTTCATCACCCCGTGGACAAACCCCACCCGCATCCAGTGCAGCACCATCTCGGCGGTGCTGCGACAGATCTCTGCGAACCATTGCTGATACACCGCTGGACTGGGCTCGCCCAGATGGGGGAAATCGGTACGGATACAGTAGTCGGCCAGTTGCCGGAGCAGCTCGGTCTGTCCCCGTGCTGCCAGAATCTGGAAATTACCGAAGCGGATGAACGAGGGCGCCACCCGGCAGACCACGGCTCCTGGTTCCTGTTTGGCTCGGCCATCGTAAAACATATCCCGCCAGACCTGCTCGCCGGTCAGGGTCAGGCTCAGTGCACGGGTGCTGGGCACCCCGAGATGGTGCATCGCTTCACTGCAGAGGAATTCGCGCACCGATGAACGCAACACCGCCAGGCCATCGGCGGATCTGGAATAGGGGGTGCGACCTGATCCTTTAAGCTGCAGCGCCAAGCGCTGTCCTTGGCGGTTAATCACCTCGCCCAGATTGATGGCTCGGCCATCGCCGAGTTGACCCGCCCAGTTGCCGAACTGGTGGCCGCCATAACAGCTGGCGTAGGGGTCCATGCCGGGCAGTTGACGGTTGCCGCTGAAGATCTCGGTGAAGCTGTCCGACTTGCACTCCTCGGCAGACAGATCCAGCAGATCTGCGACCTCCTGAGCGTAGGCCACCAGCTGTGGTTGAGGAACCTTGGCCGGTAACACCCGTGATGCGCAGTAGCCTATGACTTGGCGGGGGGTGTTGCTGTTGATCGGGTCGACCGGAAGCTCACGCAGAAAACGGTTATCGAACTGCAGGGCTGTTAGCCCTTTCGGCTGGATCCTAGCGTTCATGAGGTCACTCGCTGTCGATTACAGATGGTCGATTAGCGGACGGCTAAAGCGCGGCCAGTAGGTTTTCAGCCTTACTGACATCGAAGCTTTTCGGCGCTTCGACTTGGAGTAGGGTGACGATACCCTTATCGATAACCATCGCGTAGCGCTGGGAACGTATCCCACCGAAATCTCCCGTATCCATTTCCAGACCTAGGGCTTGGGTGAAAGCAGCACCGCCGTCGGCTAGCATGCTGATCGCATCTGCATTCTGTGCTTCGCCCCAGGCCTGCATCACAAATGCATCATTGACCGAGACGCAGGCGATCATATCGACCCCTTTAGCAAGGATCTGATCTGCCAGTACCACGAACCCCGGCAGGTGCGAGATCGAGCAGGTCGGGGTAAAAGCGCCGGGGACGGCGAATAAAACCACTTTCTTGTCGGCAAACAGCTGATCAGCGAGCAGCGTATGCTGGCCGTCAGCGGTCACCTGGGTAATGCTTACCGATGGAATCTTATCGCCGAGTTGAATCATTCGAGCTCTCCTGTGTTGATTAATGTCAGTTTAGCGCGTAATTGCGCTGACAAACACGGATAGGATTTAGGGCTATAGGGGCGTCGGTCCTGATCGCCCCGCACCGCAGTCGGGTTATTTCAACGCCTCGGCCAGCAGTTCAAGTCGATCCTGGCCCCAGAACTGTTCGCCATTGAGCAGGTAGGCGGGAGAGCCGAGCACGCCTCTATCGATCGCTTCGGCGCTATTGGCCTCGTAGAGGGTTTGAATCTGTTGGGATTGTGCTTGGTTGACCAGTGCATCAGCGTCGATGTCGAGTGCGGTCAGAATTTCTCGGATAACGGCCTCGTCGGCGATATCTTTCTGCTGCGACCAGCATGCCGCAAGTACTTGGCCCAGAAAGACGCCGGCATCTTGACCTGCTTCTTGGAGAGCGATTACGCAGCTGTCGGCCAAGCCTGGATTGGTGGGGAAGTGTGCCGGGTGCAGATTGACCGGCAGGCCGCGTTTTTTAGCCCAACGTCCGATCTCCAGCAGGCGATACGCCTGTCGGCATTTAGGACGCTCTGCCAGCGGAAGGGCGCCGGATACAGCAAATACTTGGCCAAGTTTGACTGGCTTGTAACGGATCTTGGCCCCAGCATCCTTCGCTATCTGCAGCAAGGTGGTATGACCCAGGTAGGTAAAGGGTGAAATGCTGGTGAGGTAATAGTCTATGTGCTGCGTCATGTTTTTATATCCTCGGGTTTGGTATACAGATGGCCTAGTATTTTAGGACAACGATTCGATAATTGCGCGGTTTACGTCTCTTCATCAAGCTTCTGCTTCATGCTTGCTATAGAAGATAGTTACCTTATTGCATCTAGTTATTAATATAAAGTAATGGGTTAGCGTTGATTGTTAATGTTCGTTAGGGCTCATGATAAGTACTCCAGCCTAGCTAGAGGGGGTGTTGGCTGAGTCCAACCAAACTCTTATCGATCAGATCAGCGTTATCACCCCAGCTATTAAAAAGTTCACCGGGCTCTGTTTTAAGTCTGGTCTACTTAATCTGCTCCGCTACAGCTCTTAGCTGTCTGTCCGAACAGCAGCTTTTTACCCTCTTCGGTTACCGTCGGACGGTTGCTCCAGGGAGCCGCTTTTGCATAAGCCGTTACCACGGCAGGGCGGTTCTGCATCGCTTCAAACCAGCGCTTAAGATCTGGAAAGTCATCAAGGTTCTGTTGCTGCATTTCGTGGGGCACTATCCAGGGGTAGGCAGCCATGTCGGCTATCGAGTAGGCGTCGGCGATCCAGTCACGGCCGTGCAAACGTTTATTGAGCACCCCATAAAGCCTGTTGGTCTCATTCACATAGCGGGTTGTCGCGTAGGGGATTCGCTCGGGCGCGTAACGTACGAAATGGTGGTTTTGGCCAGCCATGGGGCCCAGTCCGCCCATCTGCCACATCAGCCATTCGAGCACGGTCTTGCGGGCTCTTAGTTCGGTAGGCAGGAAACGACCGATTTTATCGGCCAGGTAGATGAGAATGGCACCGGACTCAAATACTGGAAGCGGTTCGCCGCCATCGGCTGGGGTTGAGTCTATAATCGCCGGCATTCGATTGTTGGGCGAGAAGGCGAGAAATTCAGGCTTGAACTGATCCCCGTTGCTGATATCCACGGGATGAATGTTGTAATCCAGTCCCGCTTCTTCCAGAAAAATAGTTATCTTGTGGCCGTTAGGCGTGGGCCAGTAATAGAGATCTAGCATCGGTAACTCCTTGGATTAAATCCAACACGACAAGAGTCGCGTATTGACATATGACAGTCTAGCTTTGTTTCTTCCAAGTTTGCTTTTGCCTGATCAAGGAATTATTGCAGATTCGACCCTCGGATTTGAACTCAGTTCAGATCTAAGTTCATATCGACGTTCGCATAAGCGCCCACACTGGCACTAGCTTCTGGCTAATTGCAGCCAGCAAGTTAATCTTGGTCAAACAGATTTTTGTTTAGAATACCTTTTTGAATCAATAGATTAATAATTATCCTGGTCTCTTTTTTGAGCTGGTCTCGGAGCAGTCGGACCGCCGGGGTGATCGATTGCCTACTCGGGCAGATAAGCCAGAGTTCAGTCGATCGCGGTTGAAATTCTGGCATCAGGCTAACGACGTTACCTGCTAACAGGTCTGCGGACATATCCAGACAGGATTTAACCGCCAGCCCTTTTCCTGCAACACACCAGCGCCTGACTAGGTCACCATCATTGGAGGCACGGTTACCCTGCATCTTTACTTTATAGTCGCTCCCCTGATGCGAAAAACTCCAGACATCGTGGAGGATGTCGTGCAACTGGTAAAAAAGGCCGTTATGCGAGGCTAGGTCATGAGGGTGAGTAGGGGTGCCGTGGCTATCGAGGTACGTTTGGGTCGTGCAGAGGACGCCCGGGACGTTGCAGATTTTAAAGCCATAAAGGTTGGCATCATGGGGTGAGCCATAGCGTAAGGCAATGTCGACAGAATCACGGTAAAAGTCGATATTGCTATCGCTGATATGGGTTCTCAAGGTCAGAGCCGGGTGGGTTTGCATAAATTCGTCTAACCAGGGGGTCACCAGATTTCGCCCCAGGTCTGATGACAGCGCGATACGCAGCTCGCCCTCAACAATATCCCGGTCACCTTTGATGTTTTGTTTGGCCTGGTCGAGCATCAGGAGGGCCTGCTCACACTGGGGGAGGTACTTTTCACCCGCACTCGAAAGCCTAAGATGCCGGGTTGTGCGAATAAATAGCTCTACCCCCAAACCACTTTCCACACGCTTAACAGCCGCACTGGCCGTCGAAATACGCATATCTAAACTCGTAGCTGCAGCGGTAATACTGCGAAACTCCGCTACTTTTAGAACAACTTGCAGGTCTTCTAAAAGCATACTTTCCAATTTAAATGGATAATGATTCCGTTATTGTGCTCTTTATTGAAGGTAAAACAAGATCTATTCTTTCATCCAGTGAATGACCGAGCTTGTTCGGCATCCTATCTGAATCGATCCCTCTCTTTGGGGATCATTAATCTGGAGTATCACCATGAAAGCAGTTGGCTATGCTAAATCCCTGCCGATCAATGACCCTGAGTCTTTAATCGATATCGAGCTTCCTCCGCTAGTCGCCACCGGGCAAGATCTGCTCGTTAAGGTCAAGGCCATTGCGGTGAATCCGGTTGATTATAAGGTGCGCCTGAATATGCCCCCAGCAGAGGGTGAATATAAAGTCATTGGCTGGGATGCCGTGGGTGAAGTAGTTGCAACCGGCGAGGCAGTAACCCAGTTCAAACCGGGAGATGTTGTTTATTATGCGGGTGATATCACCCGTCAGGGCAGCAATGCTGAATACCAGCTGGTGGACGAACGACTGGTCGGCCACAAGCCAAAAAGCCTGTCAGACGCTGAAGCGGCGGCACTGCCTCTCACCGCCATTACCGCCTGGGAAATTTTGTTTGAACACCTGGCCATACAGCAGCAATCTCCAGATTCCGCAGCAACCTCTGACGAGGTGATTTTGGTCGTCGGTGCTGCAGGTGGTGTTGGCTCTATCCTGATTCAGCTGGCCAAAGCGATCACCGGTGCCACCGTTATTGCGACGGCCTCACGCGAAAGCTCGCAAGCCTGGGTTAAAAAACTAGGGGCGGATTATGTGGTTGATCATAGGCTGCCATTACAGCCACAGATTGAGGCGCTGATTGCAAATAACGGCCTAGGTCCGTTGACCCATGTTGCCAGTCTGAACAGTACGGATAGCTACTTTGACAGCTATACCGAGATGCTGGCACCGTTTGGCAAGATTGCCCTAATCGACGACCCTCAAACCTTTAATGTAGCGAATCTGAAGCCCAAGAGCCTGTCGCTACACTGGGAGTTTATGTTCGCACGTTCCAAGTTTAAAGCTGCAGATATGCACGAGCAGAGCCGTTTGTTAAACCGGGTATCTGATCTGATAGATCAAGGTTATATTCAGACTACGGTTGGCAAAAACCTGGGTGCCATCAATGCCAATAATTTGAGAACCGCCCATGCCGAGCTGGAGAGTGGTCGGTCAATTGGAAAAATTGTTCTCGAGGGTTTTTAATCCCAGCGAATTGAATTCATATTGTGTAAGCAGGTTCTAGGGCTAGAACCGACTAGCCCTAGTTGTTATTAGTTATGCCACTAACGTGTTGAGCTACTGTAGGATTTTAGCGCAGTGTGCATTCTGGAACGGCAAAACTTAGAGGAGTTTAACGATGCTGCTTGATACGCCGATTTGTGATTTCGGTTGGAAGGCTCCCGATTTCACTTTAAAAAATACCCAGGGTGAAAGCTATACCCTGAGTGACCAGCTGGGGGAGAAGGGCCTATTGATCGCCTTTATCTGTAACCATTGCCCTTACGTACAGAGTGCTGCGCCGCGTCTGGCAGAGGATGCGGCGTTGTTGATGGCGGAAGGGATCAATGTGCTGGCGATTATGTCGAACGATTATCAACGAGTGGCAGCCGACTCGCCAGAAAATATGAAGCGGTTTGCCGATCAGTTTGGTTTTAGTTTCCCTTATCTGATTGATCAGGATCAGTCGGTGGGAAAGCGCTATGGCGCTATCTGCACGCCTGACTTTTTTGGTTTCAACTCTAAAGGCGAGCTGCAGTATCGCGGCAGGCTTGATGATGTTCGTATGGGCGGTTCAGCCGATAATCGAGTGCCGGAACTGGTGAATGCCATGCGCAGGGTTGCAGTGACGGGCCGAGGTCCGGAAAAACAGTCACCTAGCATGGGTTGTTCGATTAAGTGGCGGGGCTAAGATTGGATCGAACTTAGGTTGAATCAGAAAGCCGCGGCGGTTGAATCAGAAAGTAGCGGCGGTTGAATCAGAAAGTAGCGGCGGTTGAATCAGAAAGTAGCGGCTGAAAAGAGGGTGCAGCCGGGGTAATAAAAAAGCCCCCGTGATTGAAGATCAGCGGGGGCTGAGGTGCTGAGTAGATCAAGCGCAGATCAGTCGTCGTTAAGAACGCCAACCAGATACAGCAGATGTACCAGTAGATTGTAGATATTCAGGTAGAGGCTAACGGTCGCCATGACGTAGTTGGTGTAGGTGCCGTTAACAATGTTGCTGGTATCGTAAAGGATCATCCCGGCCATCAGCAGAACCACGGCAGACGAGATCGCCAGTTGCAGTCCAGAGATATGTACCCCGAACATCGACAGCACCAGGCTAGCGACAATCGCAACCACAACCACAATCATCCCAGCGGCCAGGAAGCCTTTCATGAAACTGAAGTCTCGGTTGCTGGTGAGTACATAAGCGCTCAGACCCAAGAAGGTCGCTGCGGTCATGCTCATTGCGGTCATTACGATATCGCCACCGTTAGGCAGAGCCAGGTAGTGGTTGAGCAAGGGCCCCAGGCCAAAACCCATTAAACCGGTAAACAGAAATGTCAGCGGTAAGGCCCAGACACTGTTCTGCATCCTGTTAAGCACGAAAATCAGCACGAAGCTGCCGATTACGCTGCCAAAGTAGACGAACATTGAGGGTTCGATCCACATCGAGATTCCCGCAGTGATCGCGCTGAATACCAGTGTCATCGATAACAGCATATAAGTGTTGCGAATAACCTTGTTGGTTGCCAGTACCGAACTACTGGGTTGAACAACAGTAGCGTCTGTCATCTTCATAAGGATTCCTAAGTGTGGGTTAAAGTACTGTTCAAGCTCATAGACAGCAGTGAGCAGTGTTAGTTGCGTTATTTGTTAGAGTTGCCTTGTTATAGCAAGCTTGGCACTGCTGTTCCAGTGATAAGCGTAGTTGAGCACAATTATAATCGGCTTCAATTTGTCTGGCCAGTTGACTTGGCGGCTCTGCAAACTACCATGACCGGCTCGTACTTGCACTGATGATAGCTTCTCTATGTCTGAGCTCGATATCTATTACCAGGATGAGCACTATGTGGTCATCGACAAGCCCACCGGGTTGCTTGTTCACCGTAGTCCAATCGATCGTCGTGAGCGGCGTTTCGCCCTGCAACTGCTACGTGATCAGCTGGGGCAACATGTCTTTCCGGTACACCGGCTGGATAAGCCAACCTCGGGGCTGATGATCTTTGCGTTACATTCAGAGGCGGCCAGTAAGATGCAGCTCGCGTTCCGTGAGCATCGAGTGCAAAAAACTTACCATGCGATTGTACGCGGCTATGCAGCGGATAGCGGCGTGATTGACTATGCGTTGAGTGATAAGCGCGAAAAAGAGGAGAAACGTCATCCTGATGACGTTCGCCCGCCCCAAGATGCCTTAACCCATTATCGCTGTGTGGCTCGGGCAGAGCTCAATATTCCTTTGGGACGTTATCCCAGTTGTCGTTACTCGCTGGTTGAAATGCAGCCCCAGACCGGGCGTAAACACCAGTTGCGGCGGCATATGAAGCATCTTGATCATCATCTGATCGGTGACACCCGCTACGGTGATGGCAGGCATAATAAACTGTTCCGGGATCATTTTGATAATCAACGGTTGCTGCTTTTTGCGACTGGGTTAGAATTCGTCCACCCCTATAGCGAGCCGAATAACGAACAGAAATTTCAGATCCAAGCACCCGTTCCGCTCGAGCAGCAAGCAGTGTTCGACGCGTTGGGCTGGATTCGCATCGATTCACGTTCGGTCATCATTAGCTAGAAATTATTTATTGAGATAATCATGAAGCAGCCGTATCAAGCATCCGCCGATGCCATCTCCATTCAACCCCGATTAGAGGACACTAAGCCGCTGACTATCGGAATTATCGGTGCGATGGAGGAGGAGGTGACCTATCTCCGCGATCAACTGCAGCAGCGTCAGGATATGACCCTTGCAGGGTATGACTTCCACAGTGGTCTGTTGGCTGGGCAGCAGGTGGTGTTGCTGAAGTCGGGCATCGGTAAGGTCAATGCTGCGATAGGAACGACGATCCTGCTGGAGCGCTATAGTCCGGATTGCATTATCAATACCGGATCTGCCGGTGGTTTTGCTGCGGATCTGGAGATCGGCGATGTGGTGATATCTTCGGAGGTGCGTCAGCATGATTTCGACCTGACGGTATTTGGTTATGAGCATGGGCAGGTGCCGCAGATGCCGCCCGCCTGGGAGCCTGATCCGATACTGGTGGGCATCGCGCAAACAAGTATCCAAGCGGTGCATGATGTTAAAACAGTGCTAGGGCTAATCGCGACCGGCGATGCCTTTATGGCCGATCCTGCCAAGGTCGAAGAAGCACGTGCCAAGTTCCCGCAAATGTTGGCGGTTGAGATGGAAGCGGGTGCTATCGCTCAAACCTGCTTCAGGTTCAAAATCCCCTTTATCATTTTTCGGGCGCTATCCGATATTGCCGGTAAGGAATCGTCAATGTCGTTTGATCAATTTCTGGAACAGGCCGGCATACACTCGGCCCATATGGTGATAGAAATGGTGCGCGAGCTGGGTGAATATCACCTCCAGCAAACCACCTAACTCTTTCGCAAATGCTTTTTTCGCAGACCCTTTCTGCTAAACGTTTACTTAGGACTTATAGATCATGATTGAATCTTTTTATCCGCCACAGCGGACCCTGATGGGCCCCGGTCCATCTGATGTTAGCCCGCGTGTTTTGGCGGCGATGGCGCGTCCGACTATCGGCCATCTCGATCCTGAATTTATCCGGATGATGGATGAGGTCAAGCAGCTACTGCAATATGCACTCAAGACCAAGAACCCCCTGACCATGCCGGTTTCTGCGCCGGGTTCTGCGGGTATGGAGGCCTGTTTCGTCAATCTGGTTGAACCCGGTGACAAAGTCATTGTCTGCCAGAACGGTGTGTTTGGCGGGCGCATGGCTGAAAACGTGCGTCGCTTTGGCGGTGAAGTGATCCCGGTCGACGATGCCTGGGGGCAACCGGTCAGTCTGGATAAGGTCGAGGCGGCGTTTAAAGCCAACCCGAATGTCAAAGCACTGGCTTTTGTCCATGCTGAGACCTCGACCGGTGTTCGCTCCGACGCCCAGGCACTGGCCAAGCTGGCACAGGATCATGATGCGCTGAGTATCGTCGATGCGGTGACCAGTCTTGGTGGTATCGAGCTGGATATGGATGGCTGGGGGATCGATGCGCTCTATTCGGGCACGCAGAAATGTTTGTCAGGACCGCCCGGGATATCGCCGGTCAGCTTTAGTGAGCGGGCAGTGGCTGCGGTAAAGGCACGGACTACCCAGGTTCCGAGTTGGTTCTTAGATACCAATCTGGTGATGGGGTACTGGGGTGCCGGAGCTAAGCGTGCCTATCATCACACCGCGCCTGTTAATGCGCTCTATGCACTGCATGAGTCGTTAGTGGTGTTGCAGCATGAAGGTCTAGAGCAGGCCTGGTCGCGTCACGAGCACTTTCATCAGGCGCTTAAGCAGGGGCTTGAAGCGATGGGGCTGACGCTGCTGGTTGATTCTAGATATCGTCTGCCACAGCTCAATACCGTACAGATACCCGAGGGGATCGATGAGGCACGGGTACGCAAGCATCTGCTGCAACACTACAGTCTGGAGATTGGTGCGGGGCTGGGCACTTTGGCCGGCAAAGTGTGGCGAATCGGCTTGATGGGGCATGCCTGTAATGGCAAGAACGTACTGCTGTGTCTCGCCGCTCTGGAAAACGCACTGATAGCCGAAGGGGTTGCGTTGCAACGCGGTGCAGCCATAGCGGCGGCCACCGCAGTACTTGCCGGTTGATTGGTTGCAAAAAGATAAAAAACTAACAAAAACGATGGCTAACGACGCAGGTACAGTTATGGCGCAGCAGCAAAACAAGGTGGCATTCTTAGGTTTAGGTGTGATGGGTTATCCAATGGCCGGGCATCTGGCCAAAACGGGATACGAGGTTTGCGTGTACAACCGCACTAAGGCTAAAGCCGAAGCCTGGGTTGAGCAGTATGGCGGCCGCAGTGCGGAGACGCCGGCGGCTGCTGTGCAGGGTGCTGATCTGGTGTTTGCCTGTGTCGGCAATGATGATGATCTGCGCCAGATCTGCATCGGTGAGCAGGGCGCTTTTGGCGGAATGGCTGCTGGTGCGCTCTTTATCGATCATACGACGGCATCGGCGCACGTTGCCAGGGAGATGCATGACGCCGCAACAGCCCTGGGATTGGGGTTTCTGGATGCGCCCGTATCGGGTGGCCAGGCGGGTGCCGAGAAGGGTGCGTTGACCGTGATGGTCGGTGGTGCTCAGGTAGAGTATGACCGCGCCGAGACCGCCATCAACAGCTTTGCTCGCGCAGTTCAGTTAATGGGCGAATCGGGGGCGGGTCAGCTGACCAAGATGGTAAATCAGATCTGTATTGCGGGTCTGGTGCAGGGGTTGTCAGAAGGGATCCATTTTGCCAAACGCGCAGGGCTCGATCCGCAGGCGGTGATCGATGTGATCTCCAAGGGTGCGGCGCAGTCCTGGCAGATGGAGAACCGCTACAAGACGATGATCGACGATCAATTCGAGTTTGGTTTTGCTGTCGATTGGATGCGCAAAGATCTGGGCATCGTGCTGGATGAAGCGCGCGATAATGGCGCTCAATTACCTGTCACTGCGCTGGTGGATCAGTTTTATGCCGATGTGCAGCAGATGGGCGGCGGCCGCTGGGATACCTCCAGTCTACTCAAGCGCCTCAAGCACTGAGTCTAGCCAGGCATCTTCGACCAAGATACCGCGATCGTGCTCACGCCAACCCCGCGACGTTAGAATCAACCGAGCAACCATGCCCGGTTGGTTTTTCTGCGGTGACTCTATTGCCTCAGCAGCCAGTTGCTCCGCTTCTGCGGCGATGAGAGGGGCGAACCACTGTCGCCGTTGCAGCGATACCAGCCGAACAGGGCTGTTGTTTGGCTCGGTGCTAGTCGCTTCTGACAAGGCGCTGTTTTGCTCGCTGTGACGAAGCCACCAACCACGCAAGTGTCCACGCAATGCGCCCGAGGGTGGACGCAGCTTGGGTTTATCCAGCGGATAGAACAGCCGACCAATCATCAGCCCGTAACAGGGACCGACCTGCTCGCCAAGCCGTTGCAGTTGTTGCTGTGCTACTGGGTGCTGACTTAAACGTAACTGGCGTTGATGCATCTTATCGATCTTGTCGGTTAATCGATCACTAGTGTTGGGGCCGATCCACTCTGCTCTGCCCCGCTGCAGCGGCAGGCCCAGATAGAATTTGATGCTAATTTCAAGATGGAGTAACGCCGGCTTGCCCTGACGGCGTAACAAAAAATCATACTCTCCGAGTGTCAACCCACGCTGGCGTACCGGCAGGGCATAGTAAAATTTTGCTGGTTTTAGAAAGTTTTTAAGGGTGAAGGCGAGCAAGGTCTCGAAATAGATGCCGAGTCGATGTGAGCGTTGTTGGGCAATGGCATCGAGCAGGGCTTGGGGTTGCTTATCTAGTCGGCGTAACCACTGCCAAAGCTGTTTGGGATCGCCCAGATGAGGATTATCTGTTTTTGCTAATCGGTAGATGGCAGGGCAGCTGAGGCACCAGGCTAAATCTCTGACGCAGCTGTGCTGAAATTGGCTAGGTTGGCGTGAGCGAGGGCCGAGCAGTGAGCAGGGCGGGTAAAGCCCTGCGGTGTTAGCCATGCTTAATCAGCCAGCAGGGACTTGATAACGGCCTTGATCTGCTGGGGGTCAAAAGGCTTGTTACAGATGGCATTGACACCGGCTTGAAAAACGCCTGCTAAGCGGGTTTGATTCTGTTCGGAGGTGACCAGCAGAATGGGCACCGTGGGTTGGTTGGATTCATTTCGAATGTACTGGGTTAATTGTTCGCCATTCATCTGCGGCATGTTGTAATCAGTAAAGATCAAATCAAAAGACTGCGTTTGCAGAAGCTCAATCGCCTCTTGGCCACTGTGGGCGCTAATTACGCGACCTACCCCGATATTCTCCAGGGCACGAGATATGTGTTTGAGCGCAAACTCGCTGTCATCAACGACAAGCACCTGAAGTTCGGCGACCTCGTAGTTGTTTAGTTCTAGTTCGGTAGGGTCTATAAATTCAAGTGTTGCTTGAATTGCAGTCTGCAAGTCTTTTATTTTAAATGGTTTTGGTAGAATAGCTACTGAGCCTGCTTGGCGAATAGGATCGAGTCTGTCGATCCTATCTTCGCTTGAAATGAGCATGTAGGGGATGCTCTCCAGGCGTTCATCGGTACGCATCTGGCTAACTAGGCTGATGCCATCGCCGTCGGGTAGATACATCGAGCTGATAACAAGGTCGGGGGTATACCTGCTCATTATGTCCAGTGCTTCAGCAACCGTAGAGGCGGTTTCTATCTGTTGACAGCCCAACTGCTCTAGCTCGGTAGCGATGATTTTTTGTTGAAAATGAGATAGCTCGACGATCAGAATCGCTAATTCACCCACACTGACCAATGCCATTATCTAACCACCTGATTATGTATAGAAATTTTAACTGCAAACGGAGTCTGAAGCTCCAATAATGGACGCTTGTGTTAAGATGTGTCAAACCCTTAGTGAGCACGCCTGTATGGGACAAGAGAAACGGATCCAGAGTGATCGACAAGCCGTCATTTTCGATACCAATATTAATCATGTGCTGGTTAACGGTGCAGGTATCGCTCTGAGTAAGCTAAAAAGAGCCAAAAGTTTCAATGCGCGGCTCTATTATTATGCCGAGATAGGTGTGTATCTTGAGGTATCTTTATCTCGGGGGGCGGGTATTACCGATGAGACACGCGACCTGCTAAGCGGACTACACAACCAGGCAACCCATATCCATATGCAGCAAAATAAAAACACCAAGCTTACACGATAAGTCTCTGTATCTGAGTTTTAAGATGGATTCTATTTCCGCCTCGCAATTTGATAGTGCCAGCTTCCTTGCCAATGCGACCCAGCGCCCGGGTGTCTATCAGATGTATGATGCTGCGGGGCTAATTCTCTATGTGGGTAAAGCTAAAAATCTCAAAAAACGCCTAAGCAGTTATTTTCGCAGCAGCGGCTTGCCGGTGAAAACCCGAGCGCTGGTTGCTAAAATCGCCAGTATTGAATTGACCGTGACCGGTAGCGAGACAGAAGCGCTGCTACTGGAACAGAATCTAATCAAGAAACAACGGCCGCCATACAATATCCTGCTGCGCGACGATAAGTCATACCCCTACATTTTTATCTCGAGTCAGCACGAGTATCCGGCGATTCAGTTTCAACGGGGTAACACGCGGAAACAGGGGCGTTATTTTGGTCCCTTTCCTAGCGGTGGGGCGGTGCGTGAAAGTCTGAATCTGTTGCAGAAAATTTTCCGTATCCGCCAATGTGAAGAACCCTTTTTTAAGAACCGATCACGCCCTTGTCTGCAACATCAGATTAACCGCTGTAGCGCGCCCTGCGTCGAGCTAATTAGCGCTGAGCGTTATGCCGAAGATATTCAGCACGCGATGATGTTTCTGGAGGGAAAGAACCGCTCAATTAATCAGGCGTTGGCGAAAAGAATGGAATGCGCCGCTCAAAACCTAGAGTTTGAGCGGGCAGCTTCGTTACGGGATCAGATCGTTAGTTTGCAGCAGGTTCAGGAGCAGCAGCATATCAGCGGTGAGGGTGGCGATGCGGATGTGTTGGCTTGTTCTATCAAGGCCGGTTTTAGCTGTATCCATCAGTTGTTTATCAAAGGCGGAAGGGTGGTCGGGAGTAAAAGCCACTACCCTAAGCTGCGTTTGGAAACCGAAGAGAGCGAGCTGTTGGCCAGCTTTATTGGTCAGTACTACCTGCAAAGCACTGGCCGGCCTATACCGCCGTTGCTGATATTGAGCCACCTGCCGGATGATAGGCAGGCCTTGCAGGAGGCTCTAACAGGGCTGCGCGAACGTAAGACTGCGCTGGTAACACAGGTGCGGGGGCAGCGCAGCGGTTGGCTTCAATTGGCTCAAACCAATGCCTTGCAGCAGCTCGACAGCTTTGTTTCTGGACGCCAGGATGTCAACAAGCGCTTGATAGAGCTGCAGCAGGTGCTGGAGTTGGAGGCTCAGCCAAGGCGGCTCGAGTGCTTTGATATCAGTCATACATCGGGAGAAGCCACGGTCGCCTCCTGTGTGGTCTTTGATGTTCAGGGTCCGCGCAAACAGGATTACCGGCGCTTTAATATCCAAACAACCGATAGTGGTGATGATTACCAGGCGATGCGTGAAGCCCTCCAGCGCCGTTATTACAAGCTCAAATGCAGCGATGCAAAGATGCCTGACATCTTGGTTGTAGACGGAGGCAAAGGGCAGGTCAGCCAAGCGTTGAGTGTGCTCGAAGAGCTGCAAATCGATGAGATCGCCGTCATAGGTATTGCCAAAGGCAGCACCCGCAAGGCAGGGTTTGAAACCCTGATCACCGAACAGGGTAAGCGAGAGCAAGTGCTCGACCCCGGGAGCGGTGCTCTGCATCTGCTGCAACATATCCGCGATGAGGCCCATCGTTTTGCAATCGCGGGGCATCGAGCTCGCCGGGCAAAAAAACGGGGAAAGTCGATGCTAGAGGAGTTGCCGGGCGTTGGGCCTAAGCGGCGTCAGGCATTACTGAAGCATTTCGGCGGTCTGCAGGAAATAGCGCGCGCCAGTATTGAAGAAATTGCAAAAGTCTCTACCATAAGCCGGACCATGGCTGAAGAGATCTACAGCCACATTCATCAGGAGTAACGGTAACCGCATCCAGCGGGCCGCTGGGGCGTCTAGACCATCCATGAAAATACCGAACATCATCACCCTAGTGCGTATTTTTCTCATTCCCTGTCTTGTTGTCGCGTTTTATCTGCCGTCGGAGTGGAGTCGTTATGCGGCAGCCGGGGTGTTCGCACTGGCCGCAGCTACCGATTGGGTGGATGGTTATCTGGCTAGAAAGCTAAACCAGGCTACGGCCTTTGGTGCTTTTCTTGATCCGGTTGCCGATAAGTTAACAGTCGCCGTCGCACTGATTATGCTGGTTGAGGATTACACCGATATCTATCTGACGCTCTCTGCTGCGATTATTGTGGGTCGCGAACTGGTGATCTCGGCGCTGCGCGAATGGATGGCTGAAATTGGCAAGCGTGGCAGTGTCTCTGTGTCGATGCTGGGAAAAATCAAGACGGGCTTCCAGATGAGCGCTATCTTTTTCCTGCTGCTGGCTGAGCCTTATAGCGATCTCGCCAACGCCGCAATGCTGGTGTTGTATTGCGCGGCTGTATTGACGGTCTGGTCTATGTGGATCTACTTGAAAGCATCTTGGACCGAATTGGTACGCGATCTTTGATCGTTTTTTGCACAAATTTAGCTGAGTGTAAACAAGCTGTTATTGGCTGTTGACATGCCAAGGCATCACTCTATAATACGCCTCACCTTGAGCGCAGGCTCAGGTGCGATGCGGGAATAGCTCAGTTGGTAGAGCGCAACCTTGCCAAGGTTGAGGTCGCCGGTTCGAATCCGGTTTCCCGCTCCATCTCTGCATTGAGGTAAGATAAAAGATGTCATCTGGCTGGATGGCAGAGTGGTCATGCAGCGGACTGCAACTCCGTTAACGCCGGTTCGATTCCGACTCCAGCCTCCATTTTTTATAATTGCCCGGGTGGCGAAATTGGTATACGCAACGGATTTAAAATCCGTCGACTTCTGGTCTTGCCGGTTCAAGTCCGGCTCCGGGCACCATCTCCTGTTTTTACTCTCTCTCGTTTAATCTATTTTGTCGACTTTTATTGACCTATTTAATCGGCTTAGCGCGTTATTATTTAAAATCCTCATGCGTATCTTGTCGTTTAATATCGTATTTTCTCAGTCGGATCGACTACAAATTACTACTGAGGCGACTACTGAGGCAACTACTGAGGCAACTACTGAGGCAACTACTGAGGCAGCTACAGCGCATGGCAGTCGTTTAGCTCTACGGACTGTTTTATTGAGATAAAACCAAATTCGCACTCAGCATGCCACCTCTTTCTGTAGTTGGAAACACCGCTGGGTATTTGGGTCCTGTAAAGTCGCTATATCTCAGGATTTCAGTTCCTATGCGAGGTAGGCAAGTGCAGGCATTAAGATCTTTTTCGATATCCATGTTATCTGGATAAGTAGCACTTTGCTTTATGCCTCTGATCAGGATCCCTCCGCGCGACGGCTGATGGTGTCTGGAGCGCTAGTCATTGATGTGGGTACGACCCAGGAGTACGCCGCTGGCCATCTACCCAGCGCCTTTCATATCCCCAGCAGATTATTCCGCAGTTAATGGCGTCTTGAGGTGCGAAAAGACAGGCTAATAGTGCTCTATTGCCTGAGTAGGGGACGTACCGGTCTGGCTAAGAAGACGCTTACGTCGATCGACTGACTATAGCCCGGTATTGAATGGAGGAGGGATAGATGAGCTGCTCAATTAAGGCAGTGCTTAACGGTGATGGTGTATTTGTTTTATGAATTGTAAATATGAGAAATATTTATTTTAATTATGCTGTGGCTGCGGTTATAGTCCATTTCAGCACTACGCAGTAGAGCACTTTTTCTCCGATAAAAAGCCTCAACCGAACTTTGATGCGACAACAACCTTAGTGAAGGAATGACCATGTCAGAAATCAATAAAGACATCGACTCAATTGCAGCCGTTAGACATGCCGCAGGCAGCCCTTGGGATGCGATCAACCCTGAGTCTGCAGCTCGCATGCGGGCTCAGAACAAATTCAAAACGGGTCTGGAAATCGCTCAGTACACTGCCAACATCATGCGTGCTGACATGGAAGCATTCGATGCCGATAAGACCAAGTACACCCAGTCTCTGGGTTGCTGGCACGGTTTTATCGGCCAGCAGAAGCTGATTGCTATCAAGAAGCATTTCGGTGGCAAAACCGACCGCAAGTACCTGTACCTGTCTGGCTGGATGGTTGCGGCCCTGCGTTCTGACTTCGGTCCTCTTCCCGATCAGTCGATGCACGAGAAGACTACAGTTGCTAGCTTGGTTGAAGAGCTTTACACCTTCCTGCGTCAAGCCGACGCACGTGAGCTGGGTGGTTTGTTCCGCGAGTTGGACGCTGCTCGTGAAGCGGGTGATGCTGCTGCTGAAGCGTCTGTTCAGGATCAAATTGACAACCACGTCACTCACATCGTACCAATCGTTGCTGATATCGACGCCGGTTTCGGTAACGCCGAAGCGACCTACCTGATGGCCAAGCAGATGATCGAAGCGGGTGCTTGTGCCCTGCAGATCGAAAACCAGGTTGCTGACGAGAAGCAGTGTGGCCACCAGGACGGTAAAGTCACCGTGCCTCACGCCGACTTCCACAACAAGATCCGCGCGCTGCGTTACGCCTTCCTGGAGCTGGGTATCGACAACGGTATTATTGTTTCACGGACCGACTCTGAAGGTGCTGGCCTGACCAAAGAGATCGCTGTTGTTAAAGAGCCAGGCGATCAGGGCGATGTTTACAACTCTTTCCTGGACGTTGAAGAGATCGACGTCGCTGATATGGCTGAAGGCGATGTTTGCTTCAACCGCGACGGCAAGCTGGTGCGTCCTAAGCGTCTGCCTTCGGGTCTGTACCAGTTCCGTCAGGGTACCGGTCCAGCGCGTTGCGTATTTGATAGTATCGAAGCTATTAAAGCCGGTGCTGACCTGCTGTGGATCGAAACAGCAACGCCAAGCGTTCAAGACATCGCTGACATGATGAATGAAGTGCGTAAAGAGATTCCTGATGCGAAGCTGGTTTACAACAACTCGCCTTCTTTCAACTGGACCCTGAACTTCCGTCAGCAAGCCTACGATCGCTGGGTTGAAGCAGGTAAAGACGTCTCTGCTTACGACCGTGCTGGTCTGATGAGCGTTGAGTACGATGAAACCGATCTGGCCGCAGATGCAGACGACAAGATCCGTACGTTCCAGGCTGATTCGGCTCGTGAAGCGAACATCTTCCACCACCTGATCACTCTGCCGACTTACCACACCGCTGCGCTGTCTACTGACAACCTGGCCAAAGAGTACTTCGGTGATGCGGGGATGCTGGGTTATGTTGCCGGTGTACAGCGCAAAGAGATCCGTCAGGGTATCGCCTGCGTTAAGCACCAGAACATGTCAGGTTCTGACATGGGTGATGACCATAAAGAGTACTTTGCCGGTGAGAACGCTCTGAAAGCTGGCGGTGCGAAAAACACCTCTAACCAGTTCAACTAAGCCGAACCGCTTGTAAGTGTTGACGAAGGCGGCCTCCGGGTCGCCTTCTTGGTTTTTAGGCTTAACGTTTCAGGACAACGACTAATAGTCACGGCTATTAGCCGTTCTCTTGATCTAATTACGACGTTGGTAGCGAAAATGTGACGGGGTTGCTGTATTCTCCGGCCGTTTAATAAACTTGTTTGATCTGAATTGATGAGGTGCTCATATGACTCAAGTTCCCACGTATCTACAGGATGCTTCAGCCCTGTTGAGCAAAGCCGGATTCGCCAGTGGTGAGACCTGGTACCACGGTACGTCGTCGGCGTTATTGGATTCGATCATGGAGCAGGGGCTTAAAGGCTCCGGCGATCAGGCGTTGCAACAGGCGACGCTTAATACCATGGCGACCATAGGTGACAAGACGTTCAAGCAAACGAAGGAGCCGGTGTTTCTGACCCAGAGTCGAGAGTTGGCTTTTTATTGGGCTGAGCGCTGTGTGCGTGAGCGTAGTGTTCGCTTCGAAGGCGACGAGCAGCCTGTGGTGCTGGCTCTGGAGCTGCCCGAGACGCTACGGCACAGGGTTAAGCCCGATGTTGGAGCGGCGGCGCTGCTGATGGTCAACAATGATGGTATTTTTGAACACCTAGAGACGTTATACAGCCGTTCCGGTTTGGTCTTCCCCGAGCTTGATCCTGTTCGTGTGGACCGTATGGAGTATCTGACTAAACTGGGCATGGCGTATATCGATCAGGATATCGATTCTGATTATCTGCGTGTGATAACGGACTAGCGCTTTGTGGCGATCACAACTGGTTTAGATCAGGCGCTTATATGCAAACCAATAACGTCATGTTCTTCTGCCGCTTAAGGTGCAGATGTTAAGAGGTTGTACGGAATCAACTATCTGCTAACGTTACGGCCTTACTCTTTATTTGTTGAGGCGTTGATATGCAGTTAGAACTTGACCAGCTACTTCAGAAAGCTCGTGCTCTTGAGTCTATTCAATTTGACCAGCTGATGGCGGTCATTAACGAGCACTATGACTATCAGCCCACTGCATTCGATAACGGACTATCGGATAACCGGGTGGTGAATCTGGCAGGACAAAACGAGGGTTCGTGCAAGCTATTCGCATTCGCGAAACTACACCAACTCGACGCTATGCAAACCTTGAATCTGTTCGGTGAATACTACCACCGGGACGTTCTTGAGGATCCGAATGGCGCCTCGCATGCGAATATTCGTGCATTTATTCGTGACGGCTGGAGCGGGATCGAATTTTCGCTGCAGCCTTTATCTTCTAGGTAGTGTTAAGTCGTCATTAAATACTTGTTTAGTGGCTTCTGCGTCCGGTTAAACAGCGACAAAGTTTGTTTTGGGTAGAAGTATGCGCAGGCTGTTGAGCTGATGGATAACGCAGGTCTGGATATTATCGGAGTGGTAGCTCAGTGGTTGCTGTTGCTTGAGCCAGGAAAAATAGGGGCGTTCGGTGATCGTCCAGCCCAGCTCGGTCAACTGCTTTTCTTGCAGTTGTTGTAGAGGCATCTGTTGCAGCTCCTCAGAACTGATGGGCATCTGGAATCTGTCGAGAACCTGTACTTGGCCGTTCAGCGCTAGCTGGAAGTCGCTGTTGTCCTGTATCGAGCGGACATCCAAAATGATCTCCGTCCGT
The DNA here is from genome assembly GCA_963974645.1 of uncultured Neptunomonas sp. GTDB lineage: Bacteria > Pseudomonadota > Gammaproteobacteria > Pseudomonadales > Balneatricaceae > Motiliproteus. Next base: position 52,136 of record CAXBEA010000010.1, read on the forward strand.
GTGTCTTCGTTGATGCCAAGCAAGCAAGCAAGCTGTATGGCTTCGATCTGTGTTTGTGATTGAAACGCCTCACAAGAAAAATAATAGCCATCAGTGGCCAGTGCGTAATCCATCGCTACTCCGTGCATTATCCTGTTCCGTCGTTTTTATTATTGTGGTCTATTTTGGGGCGTCACCTTAATCGATTGTTAAGTAAATTACCAGCGCATAGAGTATGTTTTACTCAGTGGCAATAATCCCATTCTTACTCAACACCCGTTTGATACGCTCGGCAGTTTTAGCCAGCCGTTGTAGATCACCAAAACCGGGACTCTCGCCTCGCTGTAATCTGAACTCCCAGTGACAAAGTTCGCTGTCGAGAAATTCAAGTAGCTTTTTAGAACATCCCTGGCAAGGGCCTCGGCAAAGCTGGGCTTCATCGAGCTCAAAGGGGAGTGCTTGACGGATTTGAGCAATGAGTAGAGCCATCGCGGTATTGAGATCAGGTTTCAATGTGTCTAAGGACTTTTGCTGTTATGACGGAAGGAGGCGTCTCCCAACGGAAAATCAGCTGGGAGAAACGAATAGGGGTATCGCCACTGAGGATCGACAGATTATCCATCAATACTGGGTAACAAGTCATTACAACAACATTACAACAACAGCGACGAAAACCTTTAGCTAAGATTGTGAGCCATTGATCACACGCAGATTGATAACCTCCTCGATGCTGCCGAGTGCTTCAAGCGAAGCAGCGCAGGGGAGCTCTTCGAGATCGATAATGTTGTATGCCAGCCCATCACGGCTTTTATTCAGCATATCGACAATGTTGAGATTGTACTCGGCGATGATAGCAGTAATTTGTCCCAGTACTTTGGGTACATTTCTATTGGTGATGGTGATACGAACCGGGGTGGTACGTGCCAGATCAATTTGCGGAAAATTAACCGAGTTGCTGATATTGCCGTTCTCGAGAAAATCGATCAGCTGATCAGCCACCATGATGGCACAGTTGTCCTCCGCCTCTTCAGTGCTGGCGCCGATATGCGGCATCTGCATGATCTTTGGGTGCCCCAGGGTGTTGTTGGCGGGGAAGTCGCTGATATAGCGGTGCAGTCGGTTCTCATCAAGTGCCTTGATGATATCCTCCTTGTTAACGATTTCACCCCGAGCAAAGTTAAGCAGTACTGTCGAGGGTTTAACAACATTGAGCAGAGCTTGGTTAATCAAGCCCTTGGTCGCTTCAATGGCTGGCAGATGCAAACTGATATAGTCACATTGGGCGAATAGGCTGTTAAGGTTGTCCATTTTCTGTACTTTGCTGGATAGCCGCCAAGCGGCTTCGACAGAAATAGCAGGGTCATAACCGCAGACCTTCATGCCTAACGACAATCCCATGTTGGCGACCAGAGAGCCGATATTACCCAAACCGACCACGCCAAGGGTCTTGCCCCGCAGTTCAGTGCCAGCAAAGCGTTTTTTCTCTTTTTCCAGCAACGGATCCAGACCTTCTTGAGACTTCAATCCACTGACAAAGCACATTCCCTGGTAGATATCGCGAGCCCCTAGCAGCATGCCGGCCAAGACAAGCTCTTTGACCGCATTGGCATTAGCACCGGGGGCGTTGAAAACGACGATACCCTGTTCGGAGCAGCGCTCTAGGGGAACGTTGTTAACACCCGCGCCGGCACGTGCGATCGCTTTAAGTGTGGAGGGGAATTCGATCTCATGAAGCTTCTGCGAGCGGAGCAGAAAGGCATCAGGGTTAGGCAGCTCACTTGCGATTTCGTAATTATCACGAGGAAACTTTTCTAGGCCTTTAATGGAGATGCTGTTGTAGGTTCGAATTTGATGCATAGTATTTGTTACCCGAGATGTTTGAAGATGCAGCAGTGACGATTAAGAAGGAGCTGTTGCCGTTGCTGCATCCAGGGTGTTTTTAAATAGGGGCTCAGCGCCGCTGGTTAGTCATTAGTTCGCGGCTTTGACTTGATGGTAAGCCCATTCGATCCAGGGTAGCAATGCTTCAACATCGCTGGTATTAACCGTGGCTCCACACCACAGCCTTAAGCCTGCTGGTGCGTCGCGGTAAGCGCCAATGTCGTAAGCAACACCTTCGCTATCGAGTAGTTTGATCAAGGCTTTAACCTGATCCGCTTCGAGATCCAGGGTCAAGCAAACGCTGGTGTTTGAGCGCACGGTTGCGTCCTTGGCTAAGAACTGGATCCAGTCGCGACTACCAACAAAGTCCTCTATCGCCTTGAGGTTGGCGTTGCTGATCGCGATTGTGCTGCTGACACCACCAATGGAGCGCACCCAGTTCAGAGCATCCTGGTAATCGGCGACGCAGAGCATTGAGGGGGTGTTGATCGTTTCACCTCTGAAAATACCCTCCATAAGTTTACCGCCTTTACTCAGCAGGAAGATTTTTGGCATTGGCCAGGCAGGGGTATAGCTTTCCAAACGCTCAACGGCACGTGGGCTAAGGATCAGAACCCCGTGAGAGCCTTCACCACCGAGGACTTTCTGCCAGCTAAAGGTGACGACATCGAGCTTTTCCCAGGGCATCTCCATTGCAAAAACAGCAGAGGTTGCATCACAGATGGTCAGCCCTTGGCGGTCATCGGCGATCCAGTCAGCATTGGCAACCTTGACTCCGGAGGTGGTACCGTTCCAGGTGAAAACAATGTCGTGATCAGGGTTGGTCTGGGTCAGGTCTGGAAGCAAACCGTAATCGGCGCTGATGTGATTCGCCTCTAATTTGAGCTGCTTGATGATGTCAGCATGCCAACCCGCACCAAAGGACTCCCAAGAACAGACGTCAATAGGGCGAGCGCCCAGCAGGCTCCAAAGCGCCATTTCAACCGCACCGGTGTCCGATGCGGGAACGATCCCCACGCGATAATCTGCGGGCAGGCCGAGCAGTTCGGTGGTATCCAGGATTGTCTTTTGTAGCGCTGCCTTACCAATAGCAGAGCGGTGCGAGCGCCCCAACGTCGAGGTGTCTAACCCGGCTACCGAGTATCCCGGACGCTTGCTGCAGGGGCCTGAAGAGAAATTGGGGTTTTGGGGCTTAATAGCAGGACGTGCTTGCACGGA
>CAXBEA010000011.1:0-54240 GCA_963974645.1 uncultured Neptunomonas sp.
CCCGATCGATCGTCACTACACCGCTGAGTTGCTGGGTTTTGACCGCCCGAGCGAGAATTCGCTGGATTCGGTCAGCGATCGTGATTTTGCGATCGAGTTTTGCGCCGCCGCTAGTTTGATAATGACCCACTTATCACGCGCTTCCGAAGAGCTGGTACTCTGGACCTCGGCGCAGTTTGATTTCATCAATCTGCCCGATCGCTTCTGCACCGGTTCGTCGATCATGCCGCAGAAGAAAAATCCCGATGTGCCCGAGCTGGTGCGCGGTAAGAGCGGCAGGGTAACCGGCCATCTGGTATCGCTGTTGATGCTGATGAAATCGCAGCCCTTGGCGTACAACAAAGATAATCAGGAAGACAAAGAGCCGCTGTTCGATGTGATCGACACCCTGCAGGGCTGTCTGCGCGCCTACGCCGACATGATTCCGGCGATTACCCCCAAGAAAGAGAAGATGCGCGAGGCGGCATTACGCGGCTTTTCAACAGCAACCGATCTGGCTGATTATTTGGTACGTCAGGGCGTCGCTTTCCGTGATGCGCACGAGATTGTCGGTAAGTCAGTAGCCTACGGTATTCAGCAAAGCAAAGACCTGGGAGAGATGAGCCTGGAGGAGTTGCAGCAGTTCTCCGATCAGATCCAAGCAGATGTGTTTGAGGTGCTGACGCTGGAAGGCTCGGTGGCTGCCCGTGATCATATCGGTGGCACAGCGCCCAGGCAGGTAAGAGCGGCAGTGACCCGCGCCCGGGCTCTATTGGCGGCAAGATAGCTTGACTGGAAAGTGCTTCCGGGTCGGAATCTATGCCGACTCGGAAGAGCGCTCAAGTGCGCGAGGGTTTAATGCAGGGTCAGATCGACCATCAGGTCTGAGGCGATCGCCTCCAGACTTTCTTGCAGATCATCCAGATCGATATCCTCGGGCACTCTGAGCGATGCCTCGGCTTTAAACAGTAACTCCGCAGACATAGAGCCACTGACTACTTCGGTGGTCAGCTCTTCCACACTGATCTGATATCCCGCCAAGGCGCGCGAGATATCACGTACTATCCCTGGTTTATCGTGCCCGATTAGCTCCAGTGTTAGGGCTCGGCCGCGCTCTGGACTTGCAGCGGCTTCATCCTCGGTGACGACGCTAACGGTCAGGCCTTTGCTCGCGAGCCCGTCGAGGGCCTTGAGCAATGACTCCAGCCGTTCCGAATCAGCGCTGGCGATAAGAATCCCGGCGAACTGTCCTGCCAGGCGTGACATGTTGCTCTGTAGCCAATTAGCACGATGTTCCGCAAGGGTGGTAGAGAGCAGCTCCACCAGTCCGGGTTTATCGGGGCCGATGGCTGTCAGTATCAGGGATGTTTTCATGAACGCTCCGCGGTGGTTTTTTTATCGTATAATTACTGCATTCTATGCCTCTGCCTGAGCCCACTGCAAATGCGCGGGCGTTAGCCTCCCTGATCGAGCTGTTATGAACGAACTGTTTTCCATCCTTGCCGCCTTAGGTCCTGTGTTTGCGCTGGTGGTGTTGGGTGTTGGGCTGCGATGGGCCAATTTCCCCGGCAACGAGTTTTGGCCGTTGGCAGAACGGCTGACCTACTATCTACTGTTTCCTGTGCTGTTGGTTCTAAAAATATCTACCGCGACGTTACCGCAGGAGGGGGTAGCGCTGGTGGGGGTTGGATTGCTGCTGTCGCTGCTGCTGATGGCACTGCTGTCGCTGCTTCTTGGGCGGCTGCTAGGGCTAGAAATGCCAGCGTTAAGCTCGCTATTTCAGGGAGGGGTCCGCTTTAATACTTACGTGGGTCTAGCTGCAGCCGCCGAGCTTTTTGGCGAACAAGGGATCTTATGGGGCGCGCTGTTTTTAGGGCTGATGATTCCACTGGTGAACATTGCCTGCATTATGGTTTTTATTGTCAGTGGCCGTTCGGGCCGCAACCGTTGGCGAGGACTGCTGCTGCCACTGCTTAAAAATCCATTGATTATCGCCTGCGTGCTCGGTGGGCTGCTGAATCTGTCGGGAGCGGGGCTACCGTCGCCCTTGGTGCCGGTGCTGGAGTTGCTCAGCAAAATGGCTTTGCCGTTGGGGTTGTTGGCGGTGGGGGTGGGGCTTAACCTTAAAGCGATGCGCGGGGGCGGTGCTGCGCTCTGGGGAAGCTGTCTGTTGAAGCTGCTGCTGTACCCTCTCTGTTTCATCCTGATCGCCATCTGGTTGGCGCTACCGCATGACGCAGTCGCGGTGCTGCTGATTTTTGTATCGCTGCCTACCGCATCATCGGCTTATATCCTAGCGAGACAGATGGGGGGGGATGCGCCACTGATGGCAGCCATCATCACGCTGCAGACTCTGCTGGCCGCAGCAACGATGCCCTTGGTCATTAGCTTGCTGGGATAATTGCTAGTGCTGTCCTAGGCAACGAATGTCCTAGGTGACTGTTGAGTGTTGTTTACCTATTCTGAAACTAATCCACTTTGTGTTGACGGATCTCCTGTTTCGCAGACCGATACGGTGCTAAGCGACTATCCTGTTATTGAACAGGCAGCTGGAGAGATGCGGTGTTTGCAAGACCTGAGGTTCCTATCCTGATCTTTATCGCAGGGCTGCTATTTTTTAGCTGGCCGCTGATGGAGGTCGCGCGCGCGCTTCCCCCTGCCGCCCGGTTGATCTACTTCTTTGGTGCCTGGATGCTGCTAGTGGCGATTAATTTTCTGATCTTTCATCGAACCCGGTGAGGTTTAATGTTTAGTACCGGTAGCGTGTTTCTGTTTTTTTTGGCGTATATGGCCTTACTGTTCGGTGTCGCCCAGCTGGTCGAGCGAACTCCGCGGCTAGCTGCCTATCTATCCAGCAGACCCTGGGTTTACGCCCTTTCGATCACCGTCTACTGCACCTCCTGGACTTTTTATGGCAGTGTCGGCCTGGCTTCGCGAGAGGGGTTAGCCTACCTGCCGACCTATCTAGGCCCGACGCTGATGATCGGCCTCTGGTGGGTGGTGCTGCGTAAAATAGTGCGGATCAAAGAGCGACGTAATATAACCAGTATTGCCGACTTTATTTCTGCCCGTTATGACCGCTCGCAGGGCGTGGCGATGATCGTAACCCTGATCGCGCTGCTGGGCACCGTGCCCTATATTGCGATCCAACTTAAGGCGGTAGTGACCAGCTTCAGCATTATTACCGGTGGTTCGATGGCAGATCTAGACTGGAGCGGACTGGGGCTCTGGGCAACGGGGCTATTGATCGCCTTTACGGTGCTGTTCGGTGCTCGCCGGCTAGACCCAACCGAGCGCCATCAGGGAATGATGGCGGCGCTAGCGGTAGAGTGCGTAGTCAAATTGGTGGCGTTTTTGGCGGTGGGGGTATTTGCAACCTTTAGCTTATACGATGGCTTTAGTGAGCTGTTTTCCGCTCTCCCTGCAGCAGATCTTGAACAACTGACCCGTGTCGGCAGTGGCGAAACGGAAGCCTATACCCGCTGGATGACGGTGCTGTTCGTATCGATGGCGGGCATTTTGTTTTTACCCCGACAGTTTCATACTGCCGTGGTTGAAAACTGTGATGAGCAGCATATACGCACCGCTATCTGGTTGGTGCCAGGTTATATGTTGTTAATTAGTTTGTTTGTCGTGCCTCTGGCTGCCGCTGGACGGGCGTCGGGTTTAGCGCATGAAATGTCAGATTTTTATGTGTTGCTGCTGCCTTTATTGGCAGACCAGCAGGCGCTGTCGGTGTTGGTGTTTCTGGGTGGTCTTGCCGCTGCCACCGGTATGATTATTGTCAGCACCGTGACCCTGGCAACGATGAGTACCAACCATCTTCTGGTGCCGATAATTGATCGAATCGAAGGGTTTCATTGGCTGAGGCGCTACCTGTTGCCTGCGCGTTGGCTCGCCATCATCGCTGTACTACTGATCAGCTATCTATTTGCCAGAGAATTGACCGAGGGGCGTAGTCTGACCAATATCGGCATGCTCGGGTTTTGCGCCGCATTGCAGTTTATTCCCGCTATTTTTGGCGGTTTGTTTTGGCTTAAAGGCAATAAAGCGGGCGCGCTGATGGGGCTGGGGCTGGGTTTCTGTGTTTGGTTCTATACCCTGATGGTGCCTCTGCTGGCCGAATCGGGCCAGTTGCCGATCAGCATCGTTACGCAGGGGCCCTGGATGCTGCAGTGGTTACGGCCGGAAGCCTTGTTTGGGATGGACAGATTTGATTCTGTTACTCATTCGGCGTTCTGGTCGCTGTTCTTTAATGGCGCGGCCTATCTGCTGGGGTCGGTGTTGTTGCCGCAGCAGCGATCTGAGCTGGAGTTGGCGAGCGCTTACGTTCATGCATTGAAGTACGATTCCACAGGTGCCGTCGAGGGGGTGTCAGAAGTTGGTCATATAGATACGACTGAAAAGTTGGCTGAAGCGCAGGTGCTGCTTGAACAGTATTTCAGTGAAAAAATTTCGCGAAGTAAAATTCGACAGATTGCTGAAGGACTTGGAGTGCAGGGCAAAGAGGCGCTATCTGCAGGTGAGTTGTTACGCTTTCATCGGGAATTAGAACGCGTTCTGGCCGGTAATATAGGCGCAGCGGCCTCGCATAAAGCGATGAAAACACATCTGAGTTACTCCGAGGTCGAGCACGAACAGGTCAGCCATGTTTATGCTGCAATTTTGACTAATTTACGGCTAACACCGGATGAACTGCTGGAGCGAATCTCCTATTTTGAGGAGCGAGACCGGATTCAGCGTGAGCATGCGCATGAGTTGGAAGTGCGTGTGGTTGAGCGCGAGTCTGAAATAAGGATGCGCAAGCAGATCGAGCAGAAGCTGGAAAAAACTGTTCAGTCGCAATTGCTGCTGAATGAACTGTTGCGCATTACCTTAGAGCCGTTGTCACTCAAAGATGCGTTGGATCGAGCGCTCGCCTTGGTGAGTCGCTCTAGTTGGCTGCCTACTCAGCCCAAAGGGGGTATTTTTCTCGCACATGAAGAGCAGCAACAGCTTGAGTTGTTTGTGCAGCAAGGGCTCGATCCGGAGATACAGTCACTCTGCCATACCGTCGATTATGGTTACTGTGTGTGCGGCAGGGCAGCGCAAACGCAGGATATTATCCATACCGATGCGGTTGATCATCGGCATCCAACCCAGTTTGACGGGATGGAGGATCATGGCCACTATGCCGTCCCCATCAATTATGAGAAACGGTTGCTGGGGGTGATGATTCTGTATCTGCGTCAGGGGCATCAGCAGACACAGGATGAGTCTGATTTTTTAGAAGCGGTAGCTAATGTGCTGGGTGGCTTGATTCAAAGAGACCTGACTCAGAAAGCCCTGATAGAAAGTGAGACTAGGCTCCGGGGTATGGTTCAGCCCGGAGGCTGATCAAGGTTTGTTGTAGTGTCTTTAGAGTTCTGGAAAGCGTCCGTTAATAGCGAGAACAGAACTATTCGGCAGGGTTCGCTGGAGGAGACGGGATGCCAAATTAAGCTGAAATAATTTCAATTCGCGCACCTTCCTAAAGGTTTATTTTTATTGCCGACCATATAAACACGTATATTTAGTGTGGATGTTGCATTTTTTTTAAAATATGCGATCCTTTCGCATCAACAATAATTTTTATTCGGAAAAGAATTACTAATTATGAAAAAAGGACCGGATTTAGTGCTGATACTAGTCCTCGTGTTTGTTGCCGTGTTTGTTATAACAGGGGTTAGTCAAACTGACTTCGAACCGGCGGCACTGTCTAGTTTGCATGGTTCTAGTTTGAGTAGTTCTAGTTTGCATAGTTCTAGTTTGCATAGTTCTAGTTCACTCAGGCTCTAGTTTGAGTAAGGCGTGTGGCGGTACTTACGGGCAGTGGCTAGATAGTGATTAGCACTGCTTTCGGCTCCAGTACAGCTGGTGTTCAGTTGCCACTGCGGCGAGCGGGATATCCCAGTCGGCTAATTCAAGTTTTGGTTGTTGTTGTAACTCATGGGCCAGCCCGATCAGTGCGGGTGATTTTCGTGGAGGACGATTATCTTTCCTCTCAGTTCTACGTTTAAAAGCAAAAGTTCGATCGTAATATCCACCCCCCATTCCCAATCTTCCCCCCATAGAATCAAACCCCACCAACGGCAGTAAAACTAAATCCAACGCTTGCGGTAGTGCTCGCGGTTCAAGCCGAATATTGGGTTCAGAAATTCCATAGCAGTTTTTGATTAAGCGGGTTCCGGGTCGATAGCGTGCAAACCAGAGTCGGTTATGGCGGACAGGGTGGAGTACCGGAAGAAAACATTTTTTTCCCATCGCTAAGGCTTGCTTGATCAGTGGCAGAGGGGATATTTCACCGTCGCTGGGCAGGTAAAAGCCGATCCGTTTGGCGCGAATAAAGAGTGCTTGGTGTTTTAATACGCGTGCCAGTTTAATGGCTGCCTGGCGTTGTTGCTGCGGACTGAGCGCGCGACGTTGCCTGCGCAACGATTGCCTGAGTTGGGCGCGGGTGATCGTCGAGGGTTGGGTCTGAATCATTGGGATAGGATCAAAACAAAAGGGCTCCCCAGAGTGCCGGTGCTGATGTCGGCCCTGAACCCGAAGGTTCAAGGTGGCGATTTTCGAGCTACATTAGGCTTTCCGACTAGCGGACGTGCACATCAGTAGCTTCTGAAAACCTCCAGAAATGTGCTTATCGGCTCGAGGGACTATACCAACTGCCAAACACCTCAGGGAGCACTGATAGTATACCCCGGATTGCCGCGATGTCAGCCCTTGAATAGTTTGAAAATAACGGTTATAGCTAAAGGTTTAGTCTGAGCTGTTAGGAAGGGATTTAGCGATACGTTCGCTGAGTTGTTGCTGTTGCCGTTTTAATTGACTCAGTTCCTGTTGGGTTTTAAGCAGTTCGTGGGTCAGGTTGAGTGCGGTCATGACCGCGATTCGATCGAGGCCAAATACTTTGCCCCGCGCCTTAATCTCCTTCATCCGCTGATCAAGCAGCTGTGCAGTGGTCATCAGCTCCGGTTGGGATTCCCGAGGGCAGTTAATCAAAAACTCTTTTCCCAGAATTTTGATCTCGACCTGGTCACTGTCTGAGGCTTGCATTACTGCTCCATTGCCTTAAAGCGGCTGATCATCGCTTCTACCCTCTTTTGGGTAGCATCACGAACCTGGCGTAATTGATTGCGTTCCAGTTTCAGGGCCTGCTCACGGCTTTTTAGTTGTTGATTCTGCTGCTGTAGCTGCTGGCAGTAGTCAAGCAGTTGCTGCACTTGATACTCCAGAGCTGTTGAGGTCGATTCTGACATGCTACGGACTCTTCCTGTTAAGTAATGAATAGTAGGGTGGGTAAGCAGGGTGGTCAACGGCATTGCGGAGGTTGGATAGGCTTAAATGCGGATAATATCTGCTCGGTAAAGAAGTTTGCCGAACCCTTGGGCAGATTCAGCCTTTATTATTGGCCTCAGCTGGCGTGGTGGCGATGCAGGCGAGGTGTTAGGATTGTCGCCAGTTAACATCTCCGGCGTGTTTAGTGCCGGATCTTTTAGTCTAGGATCTATGCCCAGAGGTAGTTTCAACGTGTCACAGCAAGCAATTCCTGAACAGGTCGATTTCGACCAGCTGGCCGATCTGTTTGTCCAGCAATCCGCACTACACTCGCCTTCTGAGCTACACGGTTATCTCTGCGGTCAACTGGCAGCGGGAGCGCGATTATCGCTTGAATCCTGGTTCCAGGCTGCGCAGCAACAGATCGGTATTGAGGATGCGCCAAGCGCAGCGCTGCGAGCCAGTTTGTCGGTTCTGTACCAGGTTACTCTGGCACAGCTGGAGCAGGCGGGGTTTGACCTTCAGCCATTGATTCCGGATGAGGATAGTGCGTTGGCGCAGCGTGCTGAGACGCTTGGCTTATGGTGTCATGGCTTCTTGTGTGGTTATGCGCTCGCCAACGGCCGAGCTGCGGATAAACTGGGCGATGATGCCCGTGACGGCTTACAGGATCTATCCCAAATCGCTCAGATTGCGGTTGATGAGCCTGATGGTGAAGAGAGCGAGTCCAACTTTATGGAGATTCATGAGTACGTGCGGATGGTGGCATTGCTGGTCTTCTCTGAGTGCAACCGGAGCAATAATGCCGATGAGCCTATCGCCACCCTGCCTACAGACGCGGCACTTCACTGAACCTCTATATCCTGATCCTCAGCGAAGGGAATCCCTGTGACCCATTCTCTGCCTGTTACTGAATACTCGAGACGCCGCCAGCAACTATTGGCGCAGCTGCCCTGCGCTTCTGCGGTGTTGCTGCCGGCGGCCAAACTGCGTTACCGCAACCGGGATACCGAACACGCCTTTCGTCAGAGTAGCGATTTTCTCTACCTCAGTGGCCTGTCTGAGCCCGATGCGTTGCTGCTATTACTTAAGAGTGCTGAGGGCGCGGTAGAGTCGATTCTGTTTGTGCTGCCGCGTGATCCAGCACAAGAGACCTGGACCGGTTATCGTGTGGGGCCTGAAGGCGCGGTGCAAACGTTTGGCTTTGATCGTGGCTTTAATCTGGATCAGCAATCAGTTCAGTTGCCGCTGTTGTTGTCCGGGTATGAGCGCATCTACTATCCGTTCAGCGCACCTGTGGATAATCCCGATGGGTTAGCCGCACAAATTCAACGCTGCTGTCAGCAGTTGCAGCTAAAGGGGCGCTCCGCTCAGAGCGCACCGCAACAGTTGCATAATATCGAGCCGCTGCTGCATGAGATGCGGCTGATTAAAAGCGAGGCGGAGCAGCAACAGATGCGCCGGGCGGCCAGGGTTAGCGCCCAGGCTCATCGGCTAGCGATGCAAAACTGCCGTCCGGGTATGTTTGAGTATCAGCTTGAGGCCGACATCCAGCACAGCTTTACTCAGCAGGGATGCCGTTTCAGCGCCTATGGCACCATCGTCGGCAGCGGCGCCAATGCCTGTATCCTTCACTACACCCAGAATCAGGATGCGATGCAGGCGGGCGATCTGGTCCTGATCGATGCAGGCTGTGAACAAGAGGGCTACGCCGGTGATATCACGCGGACCTTTCCTGTTAACGGTCGTTTCAGTGCCGAGCAGAAGGCACTCTATCAGTCGGTGCTGGATGCTCAGGACGCGGCTATAGCAGCGATCAAGCCAGGCGCCTGTTTTGATGATCCGCATCAGGCTGCGCTACGGGTGCTGGTTGAGGGGCTGGTTGCAAACGGGCTGCTGAAGGGTGACGTCGAGGCGCTGATCGCCAGTGAAGCGTACAAGCCTTTTTATATGCACCGCACCAGCCATTGGTTGGGATTGGATGTTCATGATGTGGGCGATTATCAGCAAGACGGCAGATCACGGCTGCTGCTGCCGGGGATGGTGCTGACCATAGAACCGGGTCTGTATATAGCGCCCGATAATCTGCAGGTTGAAGCCCGCTGGCGCGGTATCGGCATCCGCATCGAAGATGATTTGCTGGTGACCGCGCTGGGTTGCGAAGTGCTGTCTAAAGATGCGCCGAAGCAGATCGAGGAGATAGAGGCGCTGATGGCGCAAGATCGAACGGGTTTGCTGGATGCAAAGATCGCTCTAGCGGATAAGGCTACGAATGAATAATCCAGCGGTGAAACACAGCTATGATATCGCCATCGTCGGCGGTGGTATGGTGGGAGCGGCACTGGCACTAGCGTTGGCTCGCGGTCAGCAGGGGCAGCACGAGCCGCTGAGGATCCTGGTACTCGAGGCTTTTCCGTTGCCTGTCGCCGACAATCAACCCCTGCAACCCAGTTATGATGCCCGCTCCACCGCGCTCTCTCTGGGTTCAAGGCATATTTTCGAACGCCTCGGGGTCTGGTCTGCGCTGGCTGTCGATGCTTCTCCTATTCATCGGATTCAGGTTTCTGATCGCGGACACCTGGGAGTGCTGCGGCTGGATGCGGCCAAAGAGCGGGTACCCGCGCTGGGTTATGTAGTTGAAAATAGCCGCCTTGGACAGGCGCTGTTGGCGCCGCTGTCATCGGTTGCTTCGGCTGAGGTAATAGCAGCCCCATCTGGGTATGAGTCGGTGACGTTCTGCTGCCCGGCGGAGGTGCTTGCTGCCGAGGCGATTCCCGCCGGGATGCGGGTTAGCTACCAGCACGAGGGGAGTCGCCATCACTGCGAGAGCCGATTGTTGGTGATTGCCGATGGAGGGCGTTCGGGGTTATGCGAGCAGCTGCAGCTCGACAGGGTTGCCACCGACTACCAACAGAGTGCGCTGATCGCCAACCTGTCGCTTGACCGTCCTCACCAGCAGGTAGCTTTTGAACGTTTTACTGCAGAAGGGCCGATGGCGTTGCTGCCGTTGAGTGATGATCCCCAGGCGCAGGCTCGGTCAGCGCTGGTCTGGAGTGTGCCCCTGGAACAGGCCGAGGCGCTGCTTGAAATGGATGCTGCTGGGTTTATGCAACGTCTGCAACAGCAGTTTGGTTATCGTGCAGGGCGCTTTACCGCGCTTGGCGAACGCCATGGCTACCCACTTAAGAAAGTGTTGGCACGCGAGCAGGTGCGCAGCGGTCTGGTCGTGCTGGGCAATGCTGCCCATGCGCTGCATCCTGTTGCGGGTCAGGGATTCAACCTGGCGCTGCGAGGTGCCATGTTGCTGGCGCAAGAGCTGTTACAGGCGCAAACCGAGCAGCGAGATCTCGGTAGTCTGGATACTCTGCTGCGGTTCCAATCGCAGCTGGGCTGGGATCAAACCAAGACGATCGGTTTTAGCGACCAGGTCACCAAGCTTTTTTCCACGTCGCAACCGGCCCAGGTTATCACCCGCAATCTTGGCTTGTTGGGGCTGGAACTGTTTTCGCCACTCAAACATGCGTTTGCCCAGAGCGCGATGGGATTGGATACTCCATTGCCGATTCTGGGGCGCGGAGGATTGCAATGAATCAAGCCCCAGATCGTTCGTCACAGACCTGCATTAACGCCGATGTTGCGATTGTCGGCGGCGGCATGGTCGGGATGACATTGGCCTGTGCGCTCGGAGGCAGTGGTCTTGAGGTGGTCGTTATTGATCCGTTAGCGGTCGATGCTGAACAGCGTCGGCAGCAGGTTGAGGCGTCTGCCCAGCAGGGGTTTGATCCCCGGGTTAGCGCCCTGAGTCTGGCCTCGGAACAGATCCTGCGTAATCTGGGTGCCTGGACCCGCATGGCAGAGCTAGGCACCTCGCCTTACCAGCGGATGCAGGTATGGGACGGCGAAGGCACCGCCGAGATCGGTTTCTCCGCCGCCGAGCAACACCTAGCGCACCTGGGACATATCGTTGAAAACCGCGTCACCCTGGTTGGCTTGCATCAGGCGTTGACGGCGCATGCGAATATTCGCTGGCTCGGCGGGGTGACGTTGCAGCAGCTCTCGGAGCCAGAGGCCGAAGGCAGCGAGTCCTGGCGTCAGCTGCAGCTTAGCGATGGTCAACAAATCAAGGCACGCTTGGTGGTCGCTGCCGATGGTGCCCGCTCGCCCACAAGGCGTTTAGCGGGTTTGCCGCTGAGCGAATGGGATTATCAGCATCACGCCATCGTCACCACGGTCACCACCGAGCAGCCTCACCAGGCCACTGCCTGGCAGCGTTTTACCGAGGATGGTCCGTTAGCGCTGCTGCCGTTGCCGGGCACAGGGTATCAATCATCGATTGTCTGGTCGACGTCGCCCGATCATGCCGCCGAGCTGATGGCACTATCAACCGATAATTTTGCCGCTGCGTTGGGGCAGGCGTTTGAGTCTCGGTTGGGCGAAATCACCGCTGTTGATCGCCGGTTTATTTTTCCATTGGTGCAGCGTCATGCCAAAAAATATGTGGCTAGCTCGCTGGCGCTGGTGGGTGATGCTGCGCATACGATCCACCCCCTGGCAGGTCAGGGGGTTAATCTGGGGCTGTTGGATGCGGTGACCTTGGCCGAAGAACTACTTAGCAGCCATAAGCTGGGTTTGCCGCTGGGAGAGGAGCGCCGGTTGCGCCGCTACCAGCGCCGTCGTCAGGGTGAAAATCTGTTGATGATGGGGTTGATGGCGGGGTTTCGTCACCTCTACGGCGATGTCCCACCGGGGCTGTATTGGCTACGAAATATAGGCATGCAACAGGTGGCGAAAACAGCTGTGCTCAAGCGCCGTTTGGTGCGTCATGCACTAGGCCTTGAAGGTGATCTGCCTCTGCTGGCTCGGGCAGATAGCGCCGCGTTTGCTAGGATATCCTCGTCGGGTGGTTGAATTGATCGCGGCTTGGCGATACATTTTGGTTTTCTGATGTCGGCGCCAATTTTCGGCGCGGCGGGCGATAATGAACAGATCTTCAATTGATAAACTTTCCAAAGAAAGGACCAGACTATGAGTAATATCCCTGCCGAGTTGAAGTATGTCCCCAGTCACGAGTGGATTCGTGATGAGGGTAACGGCGTTGTGACGATCGGCATTACCGATCATGCGCAAGAGTTGCTGGGCGATGTGGTCTTTGTTGAGCTTCCTGACGTGGGCGATAGCTTTGCTGCAGGTGATGATATGGGCGTCGTCGAGTCGGTGAAAGCCGCATCGGATATTTATGCCCCGGTCAGCCTGGAAGTGATCGAAGTGAACGCAGAGTTGGAAGACTCTCCAGAGCTGGCTAACTCTGATCCCTACGGTGATGGTTGGTTTTTTAAGGTTAAGATCACCGACAGTGGCGAGCTGGATGGCTTGATGGATGCCGATGGCTACAGCGAACTCTGCGAAGCCGAGTCCTGATCGGTCTGCCTGGTACCCGTAAGGCACTGTACTCTTCAGGTTTTGCACCCTTCAGGTTTGTACCTTAAAGTCCTTACTAGTTACCCGATCTCGTATTCCAGCCCCGCAGCCGTTAAAGGCGCGGGGCTGTTTGTTTTTAGTACCAATGGCGCTCTGATAAGCAGCGGTCATCGGACTCTAGTCCTCTAAGGAACTGCTCATGGCTTTACAAACTCTGCGTCTCAAACCGAAATCTGACAGTCGTCTGCGCGGCGGTCACCTGTGGATCTACAGTAACGAAGTGGATACGGCCTTGACTCCGTTGAAGCAGTTTCAGGTGGGTGAGCAGGTGGTGGTGGAGCAGGCGGGCGGAAAACCGCTGGGGGTGGCGTACCTTAATCCCAATAACCTGATCTGCGGTCGGATGGTCAGTCGTGATAGTCGCTGCATGCTCGATAAGTCGCTGCTGGTGCACCGGCTAAAGATCGCCTTGTCGCTTCGTCAGCGCTGTTTTGCGAATGATTGTTACCGTCTGGTCTTTGGCGATAGCGATGGTTTGCCGGGGTTGGTGGTCGATCGCTTTCATGATGTGCTAGTGGTGCAGATCTCGACTGCAGGTATGGAGGCGGTTAAGGATGCGATTGTTGAGGCGTTGCAGCAAGTGATTCCGGCCGCTTCGATCCTGATGCGGAACGATGGCAAGATGCGCGAGATGGAAGGTTTGTCCAGTTATGTTGAAACCCTGGTGGGAGAAGTGCCTGACTTTGCGCCGTTGGAAGAGAACGGGGTGAAGTTTCTGGCACCGGTAAAAACCGGCCAGAAGACCGGTTGGTTTTACGATCACCGGATGAATCGTGCCCGGCTGCAGCAGTATGTGACCGGTAAACGGGTATTGGATGTATTTAGTTACATCGGCGGCTGGGGGGTTCAGGCCGCTGCGGCCGGAGCGGCCGGGGTTCTCTGTTTGGATGCGTCCGCTACTGCACTCGATTGTGTCGAGCAGAATGCCCAACTCAATGCGCTGGCCGATAGGGTTGCGACCCTTCAGGGTGATGCGTTTGAAGGGCTTAAACAGCTGAAAGCGGAGGCTGAACGCTTCGATGTGGTGGTGGTTGATCCGCCCGCATTTATTCAAAAACGTAAAGATATGCGCAATGGCGAGCAGGCGTATCAACGCATTAACGAACTGGCGATGGGGCTGCTGACGCGCGATGGGTTGCTGGTATCAGCATCCTGTTCCATGCACCTGCAGCGGGACCGGCTGGTGGAGATTGTGCGTTCAGGCAGCCGCAAGATGGATCGTCAAGCGCAGATTATCGAGCAGGGGCATCAGGGGCCGGATCATCCGGTGCACCCCGCCATCCCCGAGACAGATTATCTGAAGTCGCTATTTGTCCGCGTATTGCCTGTCAGTTAACGCAGGCTTAACTACCTTAGGCTGATGTGTGACCAGCCTAAGGCTTGGGCATGCTCGCTCAGCACCTGATCGGCATCGACAGCGACCGGATGATCGACCCGCTCTAGCAGCGGAATATCGTTGCGCGAGTCGCTATAGAAGTAACTACCCTTTAAATCGAAAGCGTTCGTTTCCAGCCACTGGTTGAGACGTACCACTTTGCCCGCTTGGTAGCAGGGCGTGCCAACCAGGTTGCCGGTGTAGCAGCCATCGTGCTGTTCGGGTTCGGTCGCAAGAATATCATCGACGCCCAGTAGTTCGGCGATAGGGCCTGTGACGAAGCGGTTGGTGGCAGTGATGATCAATAGGAAATCTCCCGCTTGGCGGTGCTTGGCCAGCAGTTCTGCCGCTTTGGGTAGCATGATCGGTTTGATCTTCAGCGCCATGAACTGCTGATGCAGCTGGTTTAGCTGTTCGGGTGTAAATCGGGTTAAGGGCTCCAGCGCGAATCGTTGGTAGGCATAGATATCTAACTCACCGCGCAGGTAGTCTTGGTAAAAAGTATCGTTAGCCCGTTTGTAGCTACCGGGATCGACGTGGCCCTGTTCGATCAGGAACTCTCCCCAGGCATGGTCGCTGTCGCCGGCGATTAAGGTATTGTCCAGGTCGAAAATTGCTAGCGCCACGGTAAGGCTCCTAAAAACTGATAATTGACGATGTGTTCGGGGTCGATAATCATAGTGCAGGTGCTTTGGAGACAACAGCCATCGCGACCTGGAATCGAAGGTTTTTAATCTTCCTTATCTGATGTCACGGTTGCTTGGTCGCTTGGTTGTCGCCCTACAATGATTAATTACACCCGTTGTAGCGATTAGCCATTTTGGTGTTAACTCTAAACCGTAATTGGTGATTGGGCCGATTTGTGGAACAATAGCCTGATAAGTAAAACAAGGGTGCCGGCGTGATCGATTCGGAAGGCTTTCGTCCCAATGTAGGAATTATTATCGCCAATGACCGCGGCCAGGTGCTCTGGGCTCGGCGTGTGGGTCAAGATGCCTGGCAGTTTCCGCAGGGGGGGATTAATGACAATGAGACCCCCGAGCAGGCGATGTACCGGGAGCTTAAAGAGGAGGTTGGACTCGACCCTGCGGATGTCGAGTTGATCAGTTGTACCCGAGGCTGGCTCCGCTACCGTCTTCCTAAGCGGATGATTCGGCACCATTCCAGACCCCTGTGTATCGGTCAAAAGCAAAAGTGGTTTTTACTCAGGTTAACGTCCCAGGATTCAGCTGTCTCTTTTCAATATTCGCATAAACCTGAGTTCGATGGCTGGCGTTGGGTCAGTTACTGGTACCCGCTGGGGCAGGTGATTTCGTTCAAACGTGAAGTGTATCGGGGTGCTTTAAAGGAGCTGGTTGAGCGCCATGGCCGCTTAGTTCGGCCGTCCCCAGGCTGTGATGCCGGTCGAACGTCGCCCGCTGACGCCACTCGCCAGAGATCGGTTAGCCCCATGTCGTCTTCATCCAGCAAGTCTTCTCAGCAATCCCGTTCGCCCCTAAGGCAATCTCCGCAGGTGGCCAGATAATGTCGATGCTGGCGGTGCTACGTAATATAGTTCAAGAAGTCAACGCGGCTGGTGATCTTGATACCGCGCTGCAAACGATTGTTCGGCGCATCCAGCAAGCGATGAATACCCAGGTTTGCTCGGTGTATCTGTTTGATCCGTTGACTCAGGAGTATGTGCTGATGGCCACCGAGGGGTTAAACCCCGAGGCTGTCGGTAATATTCGCTTGGCACTTTCTGAGGGCGTGGTTGGCAAGGTGGCTGCGCGTGCTGAGCCATTGAATCTCCAGGATATTACCGCGCATCCGGCCTATCGTTTTATCGAGGATTCGGGTGAAGAACAGTATAGCTCCTTTCTCGGTGCTCCGATCATACATCAACGCAAAGTGCTGGGTGTGTTGGTTGTGCAGCAAAAGCAGCAGCGGCGCTTTGATGAGAGCGAAGAGGCCTTTTTAGTCACCATGTCGGCCCAGTTGGCAGGTGTTATAGCCCATGCCGAAGTGACAGGTAACCTAGGCTCCCGCAAGGACAGGGTGCAGATCCGCCAAGATGTGCGTTTCGACGGTGTCTCCGGCTCTCCGGGGGTCGGATTAGGTGTTGCCGTAGTCATAGCGCCGCTTGCCGACCTAGACGGGGTCCCCGATCAGCGCACCGATGATATCGATGGGGAGCTCGAACGTTTTCATGCGGCCTTGAGTCGAGTCCGGCACGACATCAAGGTCGTGGGGCGTAGCCTTGCTCGCCGTCTCAAAGGTGAAGAGCAGGCCTTGTTTGATGTCTATTTGCGGATGCTCGATGACAATGCGCTGGCGGGTGAGATCGAACAGCAAATTTGCCAGGGACAGTGGGCGCAGGGTGCGCTGCGGCGGGTTGTGCAGAGTCATGTGCGTGAATTTGAACTGATGGAAGACGCCTATCTGCGAGAGCGTGGCACCGACATTAAAGATTTGGGTCGTCGGGTATTGGCCTGCCTGCAAGAGAGTGTCTGCAATCTGCCGGTCCAGTATCCCGATAGGGTGATTCTGGTTGCAGAGGAGCTGACCCCGGCGATGCTGGGCGAGGTGCCGATCGAGAAGTTGGTAGGATTGGTCTCGGTGATGGGGTCGGGCAATTCGCACTGCGCCATTCTGGCTCGTTCGATGGGCATTCCCACCGTGATGGGAGTAGTGGATCTGTCGACCACCACAGTGCATAACCAGGCCGTGATCATCGATGGTTTTTCCGGCCGCTTGTTCGTCAACCCCTCAACCCGCCTTACCGGTTACTACAACACCATCCTGCGCGAAGAACTTGACCTGAGTAAGGGGCTGGAACAGATGCGGGATCTGCCCGCAGAGACGCTGGACGGCCATCGCATACCGCTTTGTGTCAATACCGGCCTGGTTACGGATGTGGACTTGGCTATAGAGCGTGGCGCCGAAGGGATAGGCCTGTATCGCTCCGAAGTGCCGTTCATGATTAACGAGTTTTTTCCCAGCGAAGCGGAACAGGTTGAAAGCTATAGGCGTCAGTTGCAGCCCTTTGCGTCTCGGCCAGTGACGATGCGAACGCTTGATATCGGCGGAGATAAGTCGCTGTCCTATTTTCCGATCGAGGAGGCGAACCCTTCATTGGGCTGGCGTGGGATTCGAGTTACCCTGGATCATCCAGAAATCTTTTTAGTCCAGGTCCGTGCAATGCTGCTAGCCAGCGAGGGACTGGACAACTTGCGAATCATGTTGCCGATGATCTCAAGTGTGGTTGAGATAGACGAGGCGACGGCGCTGATTAACCAAGCGTTTGAAGAGCTGGTTGATGACGGGCATCAGCTCGTCAAGCCCCAGATAGGGGTGATGATAGAAGTTCCCGCGGCCGTATACCAGGTACGTCAGTTTGCCAGTCGGGTTGATTTTCTGTCGGTGGGGAGCAACGACCTGACCCAGTACCTGCTGGCGGTTGACCGGAATAACCCCCGGGTGGCAGGGTTGTATAACAGCTATCATCCGGCGGTGTTGTCAGCGTTGTTGCAGATTGTTGTCGAAGCACACAAGGAGAAGGTGCAGGTCAGTATATGCGGTGAGCTGGCGGGCGAGCCTGTCGGCGCTATCCTGATGCTGGCGATGGGTTACGATATGCTTTCGATGAGCTCGACCAGTCTGGGTAAAGTGAAGTCGGCGATCAGAGGGATTACCTTGGATCAGGCGCAGCTGTTTCTGGATACGGCGCTCAGTTTTGATGAGCCGCAATCGGTTCAGCAGGCGTTGCAGCAGATGCTGGTCGATGCCGGTCTGGGGCGTTTGTCACGCCCCCTGATGCCGATCTGAGCGTTTTACCTAGCGCGTTTTATTCCGTTATGGCTGCATCGTCACTCCGCCGACCCTCGGCCCAGCTGTTGCGCCCGAGGGGCTTCGTGTTGCTCTATGGGCAGCCAGAGGCTGAAGGTGGTGCCTTTGCCTGGGGTGCTGTTGACGTCGATCCGGCCGTTATGCGCTTTGATGATGCTAAAGGAAAGTGCTAGCCCCAGTCCCGTCCCTTGGCCAACCGGCTTGGTGGTATAAAAAGGCTCGAAAATATTGGCGATATGCTTGGGGTCGATCCCCTGGCCGTCATCGCTGATGTCGATACGCACCCCGTTCTTCTCCTGATAGGTATGAATACGGATCGTGCCTTGGGCCTGCATTGATTGCGCCGCATTGACCAGTAGGTTGAGAAACACCTGATTGAGCTGCGAGGGCAGGCAGTCGATAATAGGAATCTCTTCGAAGTCTCGAATCACCTCTGCCTTGTTCTTGATTTCGTTGTGGGCGACTTTCAGGGTGCTGTTTAAACCCTCATGCAGATTGCTCCGCTCCCACTCTTGCTGACCGGTATGAGAAAAGTCACGTAACCCCTGTACGATCTGCTTGACCCGGTCTGCACCCTCCAGTGACTGCCGGATCAGTACTGGAATATCTTCACGCATGTACTCAAAGTCAGCCTCGTCCAGGAGTGTCTGAGCTGCATTCTGAGCGCTGCCGCTGGTTAACGTTTGTAATCGGACAATCAGCGCCAGCAGATCGTCGCAGTACTCCTGCATCGCGACGAAGTTGGCGATGATGTAGGTCATGGGGTTGTTGATCTCATGCGCTACACCTGCCGCGAGTAGGCCGATGGAGGCCATCTTTTCCGATTCGAGCAGCTGCACCTGGGCTTGCTTAAGCTGATCGTAAAGTGTTTCGAGTTGTTGTTTATCTTCTTTGAGAAGGTGGTTCGCATTGACCAGCTCGGACGTCCGCTCCTGGACTCTCAGCTCCAGCTCGGAATTGACCCTGAGTAAGGTCTTCTGGGTGTCTATTAGTTCTCGTCGGGCCTCGCCAAGGTCGGATCCCATCTGACTCAGACCGACGGCAGAGCTATTGATTTCGTCAATATCGATCTCGGGGCGTTCGGGTTGGTAGTGGCCCGCGCCGATCTGGCTGATCATATGGTTGATGTCGTTGAGCGGCCCGGTGATTCGGTGGCCCAGGGTTTTTGATTGGCGATGGGTAATCAGCAGCACCAATAAGCAGATCAGGCTGAGCACGCCGATGGTCCAAAATAGAATCGAGCTGATCTGGTTGGTACCCTGCTCTAATAGATGCGCCGGTGTGGATGAGGACGAAAGTGTCAGCAGCTGCCAACCGGTCACAGGGATCGGCGTCCAGGTTAGCAGCTGCAAATGATCAAGGCTGATGTGGCCCTCGAGGCTGGTGTCGATGGCGCCCAAGTAAGCCAGGAAGGGGTTGTCGGTGCTCTTGAGAAGCGCCAGGGTGTCGATGCGGTAAACGTTGCCCCCATTTTCGATGTAGATTCGGTAGTGCTTGTTGTTGCTGAGCTGAAAGTTGTTGCTCTGCTTTAGCCGCAGCATCAGTTCAGGTGTGGCGATCGGATTGTAGGCTTGCTTGAGCTGGTCGGGCAGCAGTGCATCGAGGGCTCGGTTGATCTCCTGTGCCTGGATGCGGCTGAGTGATAATTGGTGGAAGGCTGCTTGCTGCTCCAGGGCTTCTTTGTAGCGAGCGCTGAGTTGGTCCGTGGCGGTGAAATACGCCAGCAGGAATAAAATTTCGACAAAGATAAGCGGGATCAGGGTGCTGCCGACGTATGAGCGCCAGAGCAGTTTTTGAATCGGTGAGCGTTGTCGAGACGGTTTTGTCAGCATGCGCCGAAGTTCTCTCCATTGAGCGGTGGTTGGGGTTGCGCTTTGGCCTCAGTATAAAAGAGTTATTCGATTGAAAAGTAGTAGCTTTTCGGTTTTTCCCAATGCGGGGTATAGCTCTGCTCATGGATCTGGCAATCACCGTCGTAACCGTTCAGCAGAACCAGGCTGGAGCGAGTGCCATAATCTTCACTTTCAATAAACCTAGAGCCAAGCCGCCGCTCCCATTCCAGGCCAACCCCTGTTTCGGGCAGCAGTGCATCCTCGGGGGTGGTGCGATCCTGCAGCAGCCTAAACAGTGCTTCGGGCGTGGTTTTTTGGTCAAGGATCAGTTGCTGCAGTGCCTGAGCGCCCTCGCGTACTTTAGGCCAAGCGGTGTTGAGCGCTGCATTGCTTAAGCCGTAAACGCCTGGGGCTAGTCTTTGCGGCGCCTGTTGATTGCGGTTTGAACTGAAATAAAGCCCTTGGCGGTCGCCGAGGAGCAAATTGTAGCCAGCGTAGAGGTGGGCTTGAGGCTGTAGTGCGACGAGATAATCCATTGGCGCTTGGTCGCCGAGCAGGTAGTCCAGCGGCAGTCGGCCGCGAGATTGAAACTGGCGGCTGGTTTGGCTGAAACCTTGGCGGACGTTGGTGATCGCGGCAAAACGTCCCGTACGGGTGCTGCCGAGCCAAGTGCCGCCCTGCTCGAGGTCTTGTCCTGCTAGCAGTTGAGGTGCTTCTGGCCAAAAATCCAGGCGCCGGGTTGGGCGCTGATAGAATTCATCCCGGTTAGCAGCGACGATCAGCTGATAACCGGGATCGGTATTGTAAGCAAAGAGAATCAGGCACATCAGCAGTTGACCGAAGAGTTGTTGGGCTTAGGGGCGTCACCGCTAATTTACTGCGGATACAGAGAATTTGAGCGTTATTTGAGTAATAATAGCGGCCTTTAAAAATCCTCACAATTTAGGTTTCGTTTTGCTGATTCTCTCGTATCTTGTTCTCGGTGCTTGTGCCGGTCTGATTGCTGGCCTATTTGGTATCGGCGGCGGTTTGATTATTGTGCCGGTGCTAGTGTTCAGTTTCGGGCTGCAGGGGATGTCGCCCGAGGTGCTTACCCATGCGGCCGTTGCAACATCGTTAGCGACCATCGTGGTGACCTCTATCAGTTCGGTACGCACCCATCATGGCAAGCTGGGGGTGCGCTGGGATATTTTCAAGCCGCTGGCGGTGGGTATCGTCATCGGTGCGATTCTTGGGGTGAAAACGGCAGCCCAGCTCAGCGGGCCGATGTTGCAGCTACTAATCGGCTGCTTTGCGATTTTAATTGCCATCCAGATGGGACTGGGACTCAAGCCAAAACCAGCGCGGCAGGTGCCAGGCGCTGCGGGCCTAGGGGTGGTCGGAAGTCTGATTGGTTATGCTTCGGCGCTGTTTGGTATCGGCGGTGGCTCCATGACCACGCCCTATCTGAACTGGTGCAACGTACGGATCCAGCAGGCGATTGGCACCTCGGCGGCTTGCGGCTTGCCGATCGCTATAACCGGGGCGCTGGTGAATATTCAACAAGGCTGGGAGCACCCCGCATTGATGCCCTGGAGCCTGGGGTATGTGTATCTACCCGCGTTTATCGGTATCGTGCTCACCAGTGCCTGGTTTGCCGGCTACGGTGCCCGCCTAGCGCATGCGCTGCCAGAACGAACCCTAAAGCGGGCGTTCGCGCTACTGTTGCTGATTGTTGGAATTCGTTTTTTAATTACCGCATCCTCTGCGGGCTGATCATGGTTGTAGATCATGCCGATTTAGAGCATAGGCTGATAAAACCGGTAAATAAATCCTAATCATCATTTATTAAGGAGCCATCCTCGCGTGTGGACTTACCCTCAAATTGACCCGGTTGCGCTGCAGCTAGGCCCGCTCAAAATTCACTGGTACGGTTTGATGTATCTGGGCGGTTTTGTTGCAGCCTGGTGGTTGGCTAATCGTCGTGCCGCGCAACCCGGCTCCGGTTGGAACCCGCAGCAGGTGTCAGATTTGATCTTTTTTTGCGGTCTGGGCGTAGTCCTGGGTGGCAGAATGGGTTATGTGCTGTTCTATAATTTTGAACGCTTTCTCTCTGATCCGCTCTGGTTGTTTGCGGTCTGGGAGGGGGGGATGGCGTTTCACGGCGGCTTGCTTGGAGTGATCGTCGCTATCCTGTTGTTTGCACGCAAATACACCAAGACTATTTTTGGCGTAGCGGATTTCGTGGCTCCGCTAGTGCCTATCGGTTTGGGGCTGGGGCGCTTAGGTAATTTCATTGGCGGCGAACTCTGGGGACGGCCGACCGACCTGCCTTGGGCGATGGTGTTCCCGCGCGCCGACGCGCTTGCGCGTCATCCCTCGCAGCTCTATCAGCTTGCCCTTGAAGGGGTGGTGCTGTTTGCCTTGCTTTGGTGGTTCTCGGCCAAGCCGCGCCCGGCGATGGCGGTGTCGGGACTGTTCCTGATCGGCTATGGCAGCTTCCGCTTCCTGGTCGAGTTTGCTCGTCAGCCCGATAGCCACCTCGGCTATATAGCCTTCGATTGGCTAACGATGGGACAGTTGCTGTCTCTGCCGATGGTGGTGATAGGTGCCGTATTTATGTTTTGGGCTTATGGCCGCAGCAGCGCTGTCCAGGCACGACGTTAGCCAGGGTTCGAGGCTTCTTGGCCAGCAGCTCGGGTCAACAAACCCTGACTAACAACGACAGACACGACAGAAGAAGGGATAACAACGATGCAGCAGTATCTACAGCTCATGGGTCAAATTCGCGATAACGGCGTATTCAAGGGTGATCGAACGGGTACCGGCACTCTGAGTCTGTTCGGCCATCAGATGCGGTTCGATCTGGCCAAGGGTTTTCCGTTGGTAACGACTAAAAAGTGCCATCTGCGTTCGATCATTCATGAGCTGCTGTGGTTTCTTAAGGGCGATACCAATATTAAATATCTGAATGATAACGGGGTAAAGATCTGGGATGAGTGGGCCGATAAGAACGGTGACCTGGGGCCTGTCTACGGCCATCAGTGGCGCTCCTGGCCGACGCCCGAGGGAGGCTCTATTGACCAGATCGCACTGCTGATCGAACAGATCAAAACCAATCCCGACTCGCGTCGTCTGATCGTCAGTGCCTGGAATGTGCCCGAGGTAAACCGGATGGCGCTACCGCCCTGTCACACCCTGTTTCAGTTTTATGTCAGCCAGGGCAAACTCTCGTGCCAGTTGTATCAGCGCAGCGCCGATGTGTTCCTCGGGGTGCCGTTCAATATCGCCTCCTATGCGTTGTTGACGCTGATGATCGCGCAGGTGTGTGGGCTCCAGCCGGGAGATTTCGTGCATACCTTTGGTGACGCTCATCTGTATTCGAACCATCTGCAGCAAGCGGAGCTGCAACTCTCACGCGAGCCTTTGGCGCTGCCAACGATGCGACTTAATCCCGAAGTAACCGATCTGTTTGCCTTCAGCTTCGACGATTTTGAACTGCAGAATTACCAGTGTTATCCGCATATCTCGGCGCCTGTGGCGGTTTAGGTTGAAATATTTGGCTTGAGTTAGCCTGGCCTAAGCTTTGGTTGCTAGCGGCGTTGCTCCTGCAGAAAGCAACGCCTACACTGGGCGTTTTCATTGTTGATCCCACGGAGTGTTCATGCTGCTGGCTCTGATCGTCGCCCAGTCTCAAAATCGGGTTATCGGGCGCAATAACGCGCTGCCCTGGCACCTGCCCGAAGATCTTAAATATTTCAAAACGGTCACGCTTGGCAAGGTGATCATCATGGGGCGTAAAACCTATGAGTCGATCGGCCGTCCTTTGCCCGGACGCACCAATATCCTGATCAGCCGTGATCTGAGCTACAAAGTCGAGGGTGTGACGGTGGTGCACTCGCTAGAGCAGGCGATCGAGCAGGCGAAGGCGGTCTCTACGGTTAACGCTGTTGATGAGGCGCTGGTTATCGGTGGCGCGGAACTTTATGCCCAGGCATTGCCGCTGGCGCAACGCCTCTATCTGACCCAGGTTCACCATCAGGTCGGCGGCGATGCGTATTTTCCTGAGTTGGACTCGTCTCAGTGGCAGCAAGTTTCACGTCAAGATTTTGCAGCGACTGAGTCAAACCCGCACAGTTATAGCTTTCTGGTATTTGACCGCAGTGAGGCAGAAGGGTGAACCTGCAACTGTTGCTGGATACGCTTGCCGATGGCCAGTTTCATTCCGGAGAGTCCTTGGGTGAGGCCCAAGGCGTCAGCCGGGCAGCCGTCTGGAAGCAGTTGAAAAAGCTAGAGGCACTGGGGCTCGAATGTCATTCGGTCAGGGGGCGGGGCTATCGAATCCCCGGGGGTATTAATCTACTCAAACGCGCAGAGTTTGAAGCCCAGTTGAGTACGGTGGCAGCTTCGGCGCTGGCTGATATTTCGTTAGCGTTAATCCTGGATTCGACTAATCGTGTGGCGCTTGAGCAGGCACAGCGAGGTGGCGGCCATGGTCAGCTCTATCTTGCCGAACAGCAGACCGCAGGACGTGGGCGTCGCGGCCGCGTCTGGGTGAGCCCCTTTGCACGAAATCTCTATTTTTCGTTAACCTGGTCGTTTGCTGGGGGTGCCGCTGCACTAGAGGGGTTGAGTCTGGTGGTAGGGTTGGCGCTGCTGCAGGGTCTTGCTGGAGAGGGCATCGAAGGAGTGCAGCTGAAGTGGCCTAATGATCTGCTCTACCAGGGTAAAAAATTGGCAGGGGTATTGTTGGAGATGAGTGGTGATGCATCGGGGCAGTGTCAGGTGGTTATCGGCGTAGGTGTTAATGTCGCTATGCCTGAGGATATGGCCGTTGATGTCGATCAGCCCTGGATCGATCTGCAGCAGATTGCGGCTAAGCCACTGGATCGTAATCGTATTCTGGCTGCGTTGGTCAATGCGCTGGTACCCGCCCTGCAGCAGTTCGCGCTACAGGGATTTGCACCCTTTAGAGAGGCCTGGTCGCAGCATAATGCTTATCAAGGACAGGCTGTTCGTATAGCGACGGAAAGTTTCTCTGTGCAGGGGGACTGCCTGGGGGTTGATGCAGGAGGTGCGTTGCTTCTCGCGACAGACCAGGGGATTAAGGCGTTCTACGGAGGGGAGCTGAGTCTCCGTTTGCTCGATGACGCTTGATATAGATATCGGTAATACCCGGTTGAAGTGGCGGTATGGCTTGCAGCGGGGGTTTTTGGATACCGCGGGATTGAGCGCTGAGGTGTTGCAGTCTGGCTGGAAGGGGCTTGCTGCTCCAGTGCGAGTCCGTTTTGTGTCGGTCGCCGCTGAAAGCGTTGAGCAGCAGCTGAAGGACTATTGCCAGCGAGCTTGGTCGGTCGTGGCAGAAAAAGCCACGTCTCAACCTAGTCAGGCCGGTGTAGTTAATAGCTATGCACATTTTCAGACAATGGGTGCAGACCGCTGGTTGGCAATGCTGGCAGGTTATAACCGGGCCGGCGCATGCTGTGTGGTCGATTGCGGCAGTGCAGTGACGGTCGACTATGTCAATGCGAGCGGTCAGCACCTGGGGGGCTATATTGCTCCGGGAATTCGATTGATGCGCAAAGGCTTGCTCAGTAATACCCGCCAGATTCATCTGCCGGAGGAATCCTTGACGCGATTTGATACCCGGCCGGGTCGAAGTACCGAGGAGGCCGTCGGCCATGGCATTGAGCTGATGATGGCGGCGTTGGCAGAGCGCGTGGTTCGCGACTGCAAGGCGTTGCTGGGAGACGAGGCGCGGCTGTTAGTTGCTGGAGGTGATGGAGAGCGTTTTTTAGAGGCAGCGGGGATGGGCGAATGCTGTGCTGATCTTGTCTTGGACGGGCTGAGCTGGGCGTTGCCCGTCGGACAGGAGGCCGGCTGAGATGCTGCGCTGGACGTTGCTGATACTGCTGCTGGCAAATACGCTGCTCTATGGGTGGTTTTATCAGGAGCAGGAGCAGCGGAGAAAAGTTGCTGACCGGGTTGAAAAAAAAGTACATGGGGTCGCGGAGTTGGATCTTCTATCCGAGGTTCCGGAATCGGTGTTGCGCCTACGCAAGCCAAAAGTGGTTTTGGCTCCAGTTGTTGAGGCAGAACCCCAGGCTCGTGCCGATCCTCTGTATTGTTATAGGTTTGGTGTCTTCGCAGAGGTGCGAGGGCTGGAGGCTTGGCTGGGTGAGGAGGGGCCGGGCCAGTTGCAGTTGGAACAGGTTGAGGCGGCTCAGCTCCCCTCCGCGTATCGGGTTTATATAAGTGCGCCGGAAAAAGAGAAACAGCGGCAGGAGTTGGTTGAATCGATGCGCTCCGTGGGTCTGGAAGCTGAGTGGCTCAGTGAGGGCCGGTTAAAAGGTAAGCTTTCTCTCGGCGTTTATCAGCAGAAGGCGTCAGCTAATGCGCTTGAGCTGGCACTGCATCAACAGGGCTATGATGCGGCAGTGGTGGAGCAGAAGCGTTATCGCTATAAGTATTATCTGTTGTTGCAAACTGATTCGGAAGTTGTTGCCAGTACGCCCTGGGTCAGGTCGTTGCTGCAGAAATACCCAGACGCAAAAAGTGAAAAAAAACTTTGCCAAGGGCTTGCATCAATCAAGGGGGCTGAGTAGTATTTGCGCCTCTTGACGCAAGGCACATGCCGGCATAGCTCAGTTGGTAGAGCAACTGACTTGTAATCAGTAGGTCCCGAGTTCGACTCTTGGTGCCGGCACCAGTTTTAGTGGCAAGAAGGGTTATCGGTACGGCGGTCTTGGATCGTTGGTGCCGAGGGAAGGTGAGGTTCCCGAGTGGCCAAAGGGATCAGACTGTAAATCTGACGCGCAAGCTTCGGTGGTTCGAATCCACCCCTCACCACCATTGACTCAGGCATTTGGCTTGTGCGGGTATGGTATAATGGCTATCACCTCAGCCTTCCAAGCTGATGATGCGGGTTCGATTCCCGCTACCCGCTCCAGTGTCACCAGTAGTTGTTTTAACGTAACTCTGCTAGTTATGAAATGTGCTCCAGTAGCTCAGGGGTAGAGCACACCCTTGGTAAGGGTGAGGTCGGCGGTTCAATTCCGCCTTGGAGCTCCATTTCATAGAGGGTAGTCGTAAAAGGGTGGGTATAGAGATATGCCTACCCTTTTTGCGTTCGAGGGCGGCTGTGTGCTCGGGTCTTGGAAGGCGAGAGTGGCATCTGCTGATTATGTTGTAGAAGAGGCTGTTGGGGCCGGGATCGTCGAATAAGCGTTCGTTCCTGGTTGCAAAGCGAAATAGGGGTAGATATAATTCGCTCCCCTTGTGACAGGCCAGTGGCTCAATTGGCAGAGCAGCGGTCTCCAAAACCGCAGGTTGGGGGTTCGAGTCCCTCCTGGCCTGCCAATTTAACTTCTTGAATTTGAGTGGTTAAGTTGGCAGCTGTCGCACAGGTCGTTTTGTCTATCAGCTCCATCTGTTTATAGAGGCTTTACCGCATGAGTGCGAAGACAGGTTCTGCTGAATTCAAGTTAGACTCCGTGAAGTGGCTGGTTGTAGTGCTGCTGGTTGCGGTGGGTGTGACAGGTAATTCATATTTTTCTGAAGAGTCATTGCTCTATCGAGTCTTGGCTCTGTTGCTGTTGGCTGCTGCGGCAGGTTTCGTATCGCTGCAAACGGCCAAGGGTAGTGCGTTTTTTACCCTGTTTAAAGAAGCCAAAGTAGAGATTCGAAAAGTTGTCTGGCCAACGCGCCAGGAGACAGTGCAAACCACGGCGATTGTTGTAGTGGTCGTGCTGTTGACAGGTTTGGCGCTCTGGGCGATTGATTCGCTACTGAGTTGGGCAGTTTCTGGGATAATTGGTTAAGGGGTTTTTGCAGTGGCGAAGCGTTGGTACGTCGTTCACGCATATTCAGGGTACGAGAAGCGAGTGATGCAGTCCTTGCAGGAGCGTATTGAGCTCGAGAATATGCAGGACGACTTCGGTGATATTTTGGTTCCGACCGAAGAAGTGGTTGAGATGCGCAACGGTCAGAAGCGAAAGTCTGAACGTAAATTCTATCCTGGCTATGTGTTGGTTCGGATGGAGATGAATGATGCTTCTTGGCATCTAGTTAAGGCTGTTCCCCGGGTGATGGGCTTTATTGGCGAGGATTCTAAGAATCCTGGCAAGGTAGCGCCGATTACGGAAAAAGAAGCTGAGGCTATCCTGCAGCGGGTTGAGGCGGGTGTTGATCAGCCACGACCTAAGACTTTGTTTGAAGCGGGCGAGATGGTTCGCGTGACCGATGGTCCTTTTGCAGACTTTAGCGGCGTCGTAGAGGAAGTTAACTACGAGAAGAGTCGGGTTCGAGTGGCGGTATTGATTTTTGGTCGTTCAACGCCGGTCGAACTGGAGTTTGGTCAGGTCGTTAAAGACTAGGTGGTATAAAGCAAGTTGATTCGGTGAGAGGGTGTAGGCTTTCTTGCCGCTTTCTCGTATTTGTTTGGTACCTGCGACGGTGTTGTTACCCTGGTAGGCCCGCTAAATTCGGTTGTTGAGTAAAGATATTTTAGTGTAGTTGCTGGGCTTGTTCCGGCATTGCGTGAGACGGGGAGCCGCAAGGCGTTCGTACCCAAATTGAGGAAAAAACATGGCTAAGAAAGTCACGGCGTATATCAAGCTGCAGGTTGCGGCCGGTAAAGCGAATCCAAGCCCACCCGTTGGTCCAGCGCTGGGTCAACACGGCGTTAATATCATGGAATTCTGTAAGGCGTTTAACGCCTCTACGCAGAATTTGGAAGTAGGTCTGCCTACGCCTGTTGTGATCACGGTTTATGCTGATCGCAGCTTCACTTTTGTGACCAAGACACCACCTGCGGCGGTTTTGTTGCTGAAGGCTGCGGGCATCAAGAGTGGCTCCGCGCGTCCTAATACTGCCAAGGTAGGTACTGTTACTGCTGCTCAGCTGGAAGAGATCGCGACAACTAAGATGGCTGACTTGACTGCTGCTGATATGAATGCAGCGGTACGCACCATTGCGGGCACAGCTCGTAGTATGGGTCTGACAGTGGAAGGAGCAGAGTAATGGCTAAGCTGACTAAACGTGCCAAGGCAATTGCTGAGAAAATACAGCTAGGCAAGCACTACCCTATCGAAGAGGCGGTTTCGCTTTTAGCTGAGCTGTCTACGGTTAAGTTTAAAGAGTCTATCGAGGTTGCTGTTAACCTGGGTGTGGATCCGCGTAAATCCGACCAGGTTGTTCGTGGTGCGTCTGTGCTGCCAAACGGTACCGGCAATGAAGTTCGTGTGGCTGTGTTTGCTCAGGGCGAGAATGCTGAGAAAGCGACGGCAGCGGGTGCGGATATCGTTGGCTTTGATGATCTGGCAGCAGCCATCAAGGGCGGCGAGATGAATTTTGATGTGGTTATCGCCACCCCAGACGCGATGCGCGTTGTTGGTCAGTTGGGTACAATTCTGGGCCCACGTGGCCTGATGCCTAACCCGAAGGTAGGAACGGTTACTGCGGATGTTGTTACTGCAGTACGTAATGCCAAGGCAGGTCAGGTGCGTTTCCGTACTGACAAGAACGGCATCGTTCATGGTGCTGTCGGCAAAGTTGGTTTTCAGCCCGAAGCGATCAAGCAGAATATCGAAGCCTTGGTTTCTGAGCTGAAGAAGCTTAAGCCGTCTTCTGCCAAGGGTATCTATTTCAAGAAGGTCACAGTGTCTTCTACGATGGGGCCTGGTCTGCAGATTGATCTGGCTAGCCTGGTTATTTGATTTTTACCCCGCCTTTGCGGGGGTGTTCCGATCGGAGTGATTGATTTCGACCGGGCAACGAACTTTGGGGTCTTGGCTGCTGTAGTCGGTAGTTACTATCGGCACGCTGCGAAGGCCGTC
This sequence comes from uncultured Neptunomonas sp., assembly GCA_963974645.1. Taxonomy (GTDB): domain Bacteria; phylum Pseudomonadota; class Gammaproteobacteria; order Pseudomonadales; family Balneatricaceae; genus Motiliproteus. The sequence goes on from CAXBEA010000011.1 coordinate 29,604, forward strand.
AAAGACCGCAGGTGGAAGCCTGTTGTTTAACGCTTCCTTAATCCTCTTTTATAGAGCACCTGCGCAGATGGTGACCCGATTCAGATTTATGCTGGATCTAACACCGATTGAGTTCCTCTCTAGGTTTTGATTTGGAGGGGGAAAGGTAACAAAGCCGATGCTGCAGTCATTGCTGGCTAGGCTTGAATCCAGGAGTACCACTAGTGGCACTAGGACTCGAAGACAAAAAAGCGATCGTCGCTGAGGTCCAGGAAGCTGCTCAGAGCGCTCTGTCTGCTGTTGTTGCAGATTCTCGCGGCGTCACCGTTGCGAACATGACAGAGCTGCGCAAGCAGGCGCGTGAAAGCGGAGTTTGGTTACGTGTAGTACGTAATACTCTGGCCCGTCGTGCGCTTGAAGGCACTGCTTACGAATGTCTAGCTGAGACATTCGTCGGCCCGAGCATCATTGCATTCTCTAACGAACATCCAGGTGCCGGTGCGCGCATCCTGAAGGCGTTCGCTAAGAGCAATGATAAGTTCGAGCTGAAAGCGGCTGCTTTCGAAGGCGGTCAGATCTCTATCGATGTATTGGCAAGCCTGCCAACTTACGACGAAGCGATCGCCAAGCTGATGAGCGTTATGAAAGAAGCTTCTGCTGGCAAGCTGGTTCGCACTCTTGCGGCCGTTCGCGATCAGAAAGAACAAGAAGCCGCTTAATAAGTAGCAACTTTCTAAGTTGTTACTCATTCGGTTATTCAACGATTTAACGAGCATATGCTCACGTAATATCAGGATTGAACCATGTCTCTGACTAAAGAAGATATCATCAACGCAATCGCCGACATGTCTGTAATGGACGTTGCTGAGCTAGTTTCCGCGATGGAAGAGAAGTTCGGCGTTTCTGCTGCTGCAGCTGTTGCTGTTGCTGCAGGTGGCGACGCTGGCGCTGCTGCTGAAGAGCAGACCGAGTTTGACGTTGTTCTGGCCGCTGTTGGCGAAAAGAAAGTTAACGTTATCAAAGCTGTTCGTGCTGCTACAGGTCTTGGCCTGAAAGAAGCTAAAGCTGTTGTTGACGGCGCTCCTGGCGTTGTTAAGGCTGCTGTTAGCAAGGCAGAAGCTGACGAGCTTAAAGCAGCTCTGGAAGCTGCTGGCGCCACTGTTGAAGTTAAGTAATAACTTCACGCCTTTGGCGTTAGCTGCGTAATGTAAATTGCGCAATTGGCCGGTGATAAATATCACCGGCCTTTTTGCCGTTATACCGGGACTGCTTTTGTCCTGACGGTGTCTGGCAGAGGATGCGGTTGTGGTTTCTTCTGTTGTTTGAATTCGGTGCACAAGCTGGGGAATGCTGATGGCTTACACGTTCACAGAAAAAAAGCGTATCCGAAAGGATTTCGGTAAATTGCCTCACGTAATGGATGTTCCTTACCTGCTGGCCATCCAGATTGATTCGTACCGCAAGTTTTTACAAACAGGTGCGACATCCGCAGATGATAAAAAAGAGATTGGACTGCATGCGGCGTTTAACTCCGTATTTCCGATCACCTCTTATTCTGGAAACGCAGCGTTGGAATATGCTGGCTACCGTTTAGGTGAGCCAGGATTTGACGTCAAAGAGTGTCAGCTACGTGGGGTTACCTACGCGGCTCCGCTGCGAGTCAAAGTTCGCTTGGTTATCTACGATCGTGAGTCCTCTAATAAGGCGATCAAAGATATCAAAGAACAGGAAGTCTACATGGGCGAGATGCCGTTGATGACTGATAACGGTACCTTCGTCATCAACGGTACCGAGCGTGTTATTGTTTCTCAGTTGCACCGTTCTCCTGGCGTGTTCTTTGATCACGACAAGGGTAAGACGCATTCGTCCGGTAAGCTGCTGTATTCAGCACGGGTTATTCCTTACCGTGGTTCTTGGCTTGATTTTGAATTCGATCCGAAAGACAACGTCTTTGTCCGGATCGACCGTCGTCGCAAGTTGCCTGCATCCATCCTGATGCGCGCCCTGGGCATGACCACCCAGGAGATTTTGGACACCTTCTTCGAGACAGATAACTTCATCCTGCATGATGGGGCAGCGTCATTAGCGCTGGTTGCTTCGCGACTGCGTGGTGAAACTGCCTCTTTCGATCTGAAAGATGGCAAAGGTCAGGTGTTGGTTGAGGCCGGTCGGCGGATCACGGCCAAGCATATTCGTGATCTGGAAAAGGCTAAGGTTTCCGAGCTGGAAGTTCCTGAGGACTATCTGCTAGGTAAGGCTGTCGCCAAAGATGTGGTCCATCCGTCAACGGGCGAAATTATTGCCGAAGCCAACGATGAGATCACCGCAGAGCTATTGACTGCTATTCATGATGCTGGCATCGAGACACTGCAGACACTCTATGTGAACGATCTGGATTGTGGCTCCTTCGTTTCTGAAACTCTGCGGATCGATCCGACCCGTAACCAGTTAGAAGCGCTGGTAGAGATCTACCGGATGATGCGTCCGGGCGAGCCACCCACCAAAGAGTCTGCCGAAGGACTGTTTGAAAACCTGTTCTTCAGTCTGGATCGTTATGACCTGTCTGAAGTCGGTCGGATGAAGTTCAACCGTCGTATTGGCCGTGAAGAGATTCTCGGTTCAGGTACCCTGGACAAGGACGATATCCTTGAGGTGCTGAAGACGCTGATCAGTATCCGTAACGGCAAGGGTGTTGTCGATGATATCGATCACCTGGGTAACCGCCGGGTTCGTTCTGTCGGCGAAATGGCTGAAAACCAGTTCCGGGTAGGTCTGGTTCGGGTCGAGCGGGCGGTGCGTGAACGTCTGTCTATGGCAGAGTCTGACGGCCTGATGCCGCAGGATCTGATCAACGCCAAGCCTGTCGCTGCAGCGGTTAAAGAGTTCTTTGGCTCAAGCCAGCTGTCTCAGTTTATGGATCAGAACAATCCGTTGTCAGAAGTCACCCACAAGCGCCGTGTCTCCGCGCTTGGCCCAGGTGGCTTGACCCGTGAACGTGCTGGTTTTGAAGTGCGTGACGTACACCCGACGCACTACGGTCGTGTCTGTCCAATCGAGACCCCTGAAGGTCCGAACATCGGTCTGATCAACTCGCTGGCAACCTATGCCCGTACCAATAGCTACGGCTTCCTTGAGAGCCCGTACCGCAAGGTGGTTGATGGTCTGGTTACGGATGAGATTGAATTCTTGTCTGCGATCGATGAAGCCGAGCATGTGGTTGCTCAGGCCAATGCCAACATGGATGCCAAGAATCGTCTGGTTGATGATCTGGTCGCTGTGCGGCACCAAAATGAATTTACCGTAATGCCGCCTGGAAAGGTGACGTTCATGGATGTCTCGCCACGTCAGGTGGTTTCTGTGGCCGCATCTTTGATCCCCTTCCTTGAGCACGACGATGCTAACCGGGCCCTGATGGGATCGAACATGCAACGTCAGGCCGTACCGACCTTGCGCGCGCAGAAGCCGCTGGTGGGCACCGGAATGGAGCGTAACGTAGCGCGTGATTCAGGCGTCTGTGTGGTGGCTAACCGCGGTGGCGAAATCGAATCTGTTGATTCGGGTCGTATCGTTGTTCGCGTCAACGATGATGAAGTGGTCGCGGGTGAGGCCGGTGTAGATATCTACAACCTGACCAAATACGTCCGTTCAAACCAGAATACCTGTATCAATCAGCGTCCGCTGGTGCGTATCGGGGAAGCGGTTGCGCGTGGCGATATCATGGCTGATGGCCCCTCTGTGGATATGGGTGAGCTGGCGCTGGGGCAGAACATGCGTATCGCCTTCATGCCCTGGAATGGCTACAACTTCGAAGATTCTATCCTGATCTCCGAGCGGGTGGTTGAAGAGGATCGCTTCACCACGATCCACATCCAGGAACTGACCTGTGTTGCCCGTGATACCAAGCTGGGATCCGAAGAGATTACCTCGGATATTCCTAACGTAGGCGAAGGCGCGCTGGGTAAGCTGGATGAGTCTGGTATCGTTTATATCGGTGCTGAAGTCGGCCCTGGCGATATTCTGGTGGGTAAGGTCACGCCCAAGGGCGAGACCCAGCTGACACCTGAAGAGAAACTGCTACGGGCGATCTTCGGCGAAAAGGCCTCTGACGTTAAAGACACCTCGCTGCGGGTCAAGACCGGCACCAAGGGTACCGTTATTGATGTCCAAGTCTTTACCCGTGACGGCGTCGAGAAAGACAAGCGTGCGGTTGAGATCGAAGAGGAGCAGCTGACCTCTATCCGTAAGGATCTTAATGACGAATTCCGGATCGTCGAGGGTGCTACCTTCGAGCGTTTGCAGAAAGCGCTGGTTGGGGTTAAGGCGGATGGTGGTGCTGACTTGAAGAAAGGTCAAGAGATCACTGCTGAATTCCTCTCTACCCTGACCAAGTCTGACTGGTTCAAGATTCGCGTTAGTGATGAAGCACTGACCGAGCAGATCGAGCGGGCGCAGCAGCAGTTGATCGAGCGGCGTCAGCAGCTTGACGAGAAATATGAAGACAAGAAGCGCAAGCTTCAGCAGGGCGATGATCTTGCCCCTGGCGTATTGAAGATCGTTAAGGTTTATGTGGCGATCAAGCGTCATCTGCAGCCTGGCGACAAGATGGCCGGACGTCATGGTAACAAGGGTGTTATCTCTGCGATCAAACCGGTTGAAGATATGCCGTACGATGCGCAGGGTCGCCCGATCGATATCGTGCTTAACCCGTTGGGTGTTCCCTCGCGGATGAACGTCGGTCAGGTGCTTGAGACCCACTTCGGTGCGGCTGCGAAAGGCTTGGGCGATCTGATCAACAACCTTCTGGAAGAGAAGGCCAAGGTTGCCAAGATTCGCAAGCTGTTGAACCAGATCTACAACACCGTAGGCGGTGGGCGTAAGGAAGATCTGGATTCAATGTCTGATGAAGATATCTTCGAGCTGGCGCGTAATCTACGCCACGGTGTGCCTATGGCAACACCTGCATTTGATGGCGCAAAAGAGTCTGAGATCAAAGAGCTACTGCGCATGGGCGGGATCAGTGATACCGGACAGGTAACGCTGTTTGATGGTCGCACCGGCGATGCTTTCGATCGCCCTGTCACCGTCGGCTACATGTACATGCTGAAGCTGAACCACTTGGTGGACGACAAGATGCATGCGCGTTCTACCGGTTCTTATAGCCTGGTGACTCAGCAGCCGCTGGGTGGTAAGGCACAGTTCGGTGGACAGCGATTTGGTGAGATGGAGGTCTGGGCTCTGGAAGCATACGGCGCCGCCTACACCTTGCAAGAGATGCTGACTGTGAAGTCGGACGATGTGAACGGCCGGACCAAGATGTACAAGAACATCGTTGACGGTGACCATCGGATGGAGCCAGGGATGCCTGAATCCTTCAACGTATTGGTCAAAGAGATCCGTTCGCTGGGTATCGACATCGAACTGGAAAACGAATAAGCAGCAGTTATCAAACAGACCAGAGTGGCCGGCAGCTACTCTGGTCGATAACTCCGTAAGGAGCGACGGCCGATGAAAGATTTGCTTAACTTGTTGAAAACGCAAAACCAGATCAATGAATTCGATTCAATTCGAATTGGTCTGGCTTCGCCTGAGATGATCCGTTCTTGGTCCTATGGTGAGGTCAAGAAGCCGGAAACGATTAACTACCGGACTTTCAAGCCAGAGCGCGAAGGTCTGTTCTGTGCCAAGATTTTCGGACCGGTAAAGGATTACGAATGTCTGTGCGGTAAGTACAAGCGTCTGAAGCACCGCGGCGTAATCTGCGAGAAGTGCGGGGTTGAGGTTGCGCTGGCCAAGGTGCGTCGTGACCGTATGGGTCATATCGAGCTGGCTAGCCCGGTTGCCCACATCTGGTTTCTGAAGTCGCTGCCGAGCCGTATCGGTTTGCTGCTGGATATGACCCTGCGTGATATCGAGCGGGTGCTTTACTTTGAATCTTTCGTCGTCACCGAGCCCGGTATGACCACGCTGGAAAAAGGTCAGTTGCTCAACGACGAAGAGTACTTCGAAGCGCTGGAAGAGTTCGGCGATGAGTTCGACGCCAAGATGGGCGCCGAGGCGATCCAGACCCTGTTACGTGATCTGGATATGGATGCCGAAATCGCCCAGATGCGCGAAGAGATCCCTAATACCAACTCTGAGACCAAGATCAAGAAGGTTTCCAAGCGGCTGAAACTGATGGAGTCCTTCGTGGCTTCCGGTAACAAGCCCGGCTGGATGATCATGGAAGTGCTGCCCGTACTGCCGCCCGATCTGCGTCCGCTAGTACCTCTGGATGGCGGTCGTTTCGCGACTTCGGATCTGAACGATCTGTACCGTCGAGTAATCAACCGTAACAACCGTCTTAAGCGTCTGTTGGAGCTCTCTGCACCGGATATCATTGTCCGTAACGAGAAGCGGATGTTGCAGGAGTCGGTTGATGCGTTGCTGGACAACGGTCGTCGCGGTCGTGCGATCACCGGTTCCAACAAGCGTCCGCTTAAGTCCTTGGCTGACATGATCAAGGGTAAGCAGGGTCGTTTCCGTCAGAACTTGCTGGGTAAGCGCGTCGACTACTCCGGTCGTTCGGTTATCGTGGTAGGTCCTTACCTGCGTCTGCATCAGTGTGGTCTACCGAAGAAGATGGCACTTGAGCTGTTCAAGCCGTTTATCTTCTCCAAGCTCGAACTACGCGGTCTGGCAACCACCATTAAAGCCGCTAAGAAGATGGTTGAGCGTGAGACAGCTGATGTCTGGGATATCCTGGCTGAAGTAATCCGCGAACATCCGGTCATGCTTAACCGTGCCCCGACATTGCACCGTCTGGGTATCCAGGCCTTTGAACCGGTCTTGATCGAAGGTAAAGCGATCCAGCTGCACCCGTTGGTTTGTGCGGCCTACAACGCCGACTTCGACGGTGACCAGATGGCGGTACACGTACCGCTGACCATTGAAGCGCAGCTTGAAGCCCGTGCGTTGATGATGTCCACCAACAACGTACTCTCGCCTGCTAACGGTGAGCCGATCATCGTTCCTTCGCAAGACGTGGTCTTGGGTCTGTACTTCATGACCCGCGAGAAGATGAATGCTAAAGGCAAAGGAATGGTCTTTGCTGATACTGCAGAGGTCAGTCGTGCTTATGGCGCCAAGATGGTCGACCTTCAGGCGCAGGTTAAAGTACGTATCACCCAGACAATTCGTGATATCAAGGGTAATGATACCGAGCTGACCAGTATAGTTGATACCACGGTGGGCCGTGCGCTGCTGTTTGATATCTTCCCTAAGGGTTTGCCCTTCGAGTTGGCTAACCAGCCGATGAAGAAGAAAGCGATCTCTATGTTGATCAACGAGGCCTATCGTCGCTGCGGTCTGAAGCACTCGGTTATCTTTGCTGACCAATTGATGTATACAGGCTTCGCCTACGCGACTCGCTCCGGTGCGTCGGTCGGGGTTAACGACTTCGTTATTCCGGATGCCAAGAAAGCGATCATCGATGAGGCAAACGCCGAAGTTAAAGAGATCGAAATCCAGTACGCCGATGGTTTGGTGACGCAGGGTGAGAAGTACAACAAGGTGATCGACTTGTGGTCTCGTGCCAACGAGAAGGTTACCGAAGCGATGATGGCCGATCTTAAAGTCGATAATGTTGTAGACGCTGAGGGTAAGGTTGTTCTGGGTGAAGACGGTAAGCCGCTAACTCAGGAATCGTTCAACTCGGTCTATATGATGGCCGACTCCGGTGCCCGGGGTAGTGTGGCGCAGATGCGTCAGCTGGGTGGTATGCGGGGGCTGATGGCGAAACCCGATGGTTCTATCATCGAAACGCCGATCGTCGCCAACTTCCGTGAAGGTCTGAACGTACTTCAGTACTTTATCTCCACCCACGGTGCCCGTAAGGGTCTTGCCGATACCGCCCTGAAGACAGCTAACTCTGGTTACCTGACCCGACGTCTGGTGGATGTGGCGCAGGATCTGGTAATTACAGATCACGACTGTGGCACTGATAACGGCGTGTTAATGGCACCGATGATCGAAGGTGGCGATGTGACCGTGCCGCTGGGTGCTCGCGTACTGGGTCGTACCGTTGCTGCGGATGTTATCGATCCTGCTACCAACGAGACCCTGATCCCTGCAGGAACGCTGATTGATGAGGCTTGGGTGCTGGGTCTGGAAACAGACGCGCAGCTCTCCTCTATCGACGAGATCAAGGTACGCTCTGCGATCACCTGTGATGTCCGTCACGGTGTTTGTTCTGCCTGTTACGGCCGTGATCTGGGCCGCGGGCACCTGGTTAACCAAGGCGAGGCAGTGGGTGTTATTGCTGCTCAGTCAATCGGTGAGCCTGGAACGCAGTTGACGATGCGTACCTTCCACATCGGTGGTGCGGCATCTCGAGCAGCGGCTGTAGACAGTATTCAGGTTAAGAACGGCGGTGTGATTCGTCTGCATAACCTCAAATTTGTTGTTAAGGCAGATGGTAATCTAGTTGCGACTTCGCGCTCTGGCGAGCTGGGTGTCACCGACGAACACGGTCGTGAGCGTGAGCGTTACAAACTACCTTACGGCGCCGTGATAAAGGTTAACGACGGCGATGCGGTCAATGGCGGCGATGTTGTTGCTGGCTGGGATCCGCATACCCACCCGATCATCGCTGAAGTTGCCGGTAAGATTGTCTTTACTGGCATGGAAGAGGGTCTTACGGTCCATAAGAAGACCGATGATCTGACCGGTTTGACCTCGGTTGAGGTTATTGATCCCTCTGCGCGTCCTGCGACGGGTAAAGATCTGCGTCCGATGGTTAGCTTTGCCGATGACGAGGGTAACGAGCTTTGTCACCCAGGAACAGATAGCTTGGTGCAGTACATGATGCCGGGCGACGCTGTTCTGAGTATCGACGATGGTGGCAGTGTGCAGGTGGGTGATGTTATTGCCCGTATTCCGATGGAAGGCGCAGCGAACAAAGATATCACCGGTGGTCTGCCTCGCGTAGCCGACCTGTTCGAGGCGCGTAAGCCTAAGGAATCGTCGATCCTGGCTGAAATCTCAGGAACCGTTACCTTCGGTAAGGAAACCAAAGGCAAGAAGCGCCTGATGATTACCCCGACCGATGGCAGCGATCCGTATGAGGTGCTGATCCACAAGTGGCGTACCCTGAACGTGTTTGAGGGTGAGCAGGTTGAGAAGGGTGAGGTTATTTCTGATGGCCCAACTAACCCTCATGATATTCTGCGTATTCTGGGTGTTGAAGCGCTGGCTAATTACATCGCGTCAGAGATCCAGGACGTTTACCGTCTCCAGGGTGTAGTGATCAACGATAAGCATATCGAAGTTATCGTACGTCAGATGCTGCGTAAGGTTGATGTGGTTAACGGTGGTGATACCCAGTTGATCAAAGGCGATCAGGTAGAACTGACCCTGGCGCTTGGAGAGAATGAGAAGGCGATCGCCGACGGTCGGATGCCTGCGCAGTACCAACGCGTACTGCTGGGTATCACTAAAGCCTCGCTTGCCACTGAATCCTTTATCTCGGCTGCCTCCTTCCAGGAGACAACTCGAGTGCTAACTGAGGGTGCGGTAACCGGTAAGCGTGACAGATTGCGCGGTCTGAAAGAGAACGTGGTTGTGGGGCGTCTGATTCCTGCTGGAACCGGTCTGGCTTACCACGCAGAGCGTAAGCGTAAGCGTTTGGAGGACACTAAAGCGTCTAGTCCTTCGACTGTGAGCGCAGAAGATATCCAGGCGGCACTGACCGAAGCGTTAAACTCGGGACGTTGATCGCCAGATTAAGTCAATACGGATTGCTGCTTTAGCGTCGATCCAGTATTGACTCTAGCGGGTGAGATGATTAGAATCTTGCCCCTTCGTGGCAGGATCGTAAAGATTCTGCCTTTTTGTATGGAGCTTTTGCTTATTTTTTAAGTAAGTAAGAAAAGCGTGGAGTTAAGCTCAATGGCTACTATTAACCAATTGGTTCGTAAGCCTCGTAAGCGCAATGTCGTAAAGAGTGACGTACCTGCATTGCAGGCATGTCCTCAACGTCGCGGCGTTTGCACTCGGGTTTACACCACTACCCCCAAGAAGCCGAACTCGGCTTTGCGGAAGGTGTGTCGTGTGCGCCTGACCAATGGCTACGAAGTTACATCCTACATCGGTGGGGAAGGTCACAACCTACAAGAGCACAGTGTTGTTCTTATTCGTGGTGGTCGTGTTAAGGATCTTCCAGGTGTGCGTTACCACACAGTTCGTGGTGCTCTGGATGCATCTGGTGTTTCCGATCGTAAACAAGCTCGTTCTAAGTACGGTGCCAAGCGTCCTAAGAAGTAATTGATTTTAATTTAATCATTACTACTGATGACGTGAGCACTGTGTTACATCCGTAATGGCTGTAGGACATTGTTGACGATAAGAGTAAGGGCGGGCCTTTATGCGTTGTGTAGGTGCCCGAGTTAACCTGAAGACCTACTTTATAGGGGCTTATCATGCCTAGAAGACGCGTCGTTGCAAAACGCGAAGTACTACCGGATCCTAAGTTCGGTAACCAGACCCTGGCTAAATTCATGAACCACGTGATGGTCAGCGGCAAGAAATCTGTAGCTGAGCGCATTGTTTATGGTGCACTGGACAAGATCCAGTCGCGCGGTGCCGGCGATCCTCTTGAGATTTTCGTTAAGGCGTTGGAAGCCGTTCAGCCCATGGTCGAGGTTAAGTCTCGCCGTGTCGGTGGTGCGACTTACCAGGTGCCTGTAGAAGTTCGTCCTTCACGTCGTTCTGCCCTGGCTATGCGCTGGTTGGTAGACGCTGCGCGTAAGCGTGGTGAGAAGTCTATGGCGTTACGTTTGGCCGGTGAGCTAAGCGATGCGGCTGAAGGCCGTGGTTCTGCGGTTAAGAAGCGTGAAGACGTGCATCGTATGGCTGAAGCCAACAAAGCCTTCTCTCACTACCGCTTCTAAGCAAAGGATTACCCCGTGGCTCGTATTACACCTCTTATCCGCTATCGCAATATCGGCATCTGTGCCCATGTTGATGCGGGTAAGACGACCACCACAGAACGGGTTTTATTCTATACTGGCTTATCCCACAAGATTGGCGAGGTCCATGATGGCGCAGCCACCATGGACTGGATGGAGCAGGAGCAGGAGCGGGGGATAACTATCACTTCCGCTGCTACAACCTGTTTCTGGTCCGGTATGAGTAAGCAGTTTGAGCAGCACCGGATCAATATCATTGATACCCCCGGGCATGTTGACTTCACGATTGAGGTCGAGCGTTCCTTGCGGGTTCTTGATGGTGCGGTGGTGGTGCTCTGTGCGTCGTCGGGTGTGCAGCCACAGACCGAAACGGTCTGGCGTCAGGCAAATAAATATGAAGTTCCGCGGATGGTATTCGTCAATAAGATGGATCGCACCGGTGCCGACTTCAGTATGGTGGTTGAGCAGCTCGGGTCCCGTTTGGGTGCGGTAGCTGTTCCCATTAATATGCCTATAGGCGCAGAGGACTCGTTTACCGGGGTTATTGATCTAGTCCGAATGAAGGGGATCCTCTGGAATGAAGCAGATCAGGGTATGACCTTTAACGAGGTTGATATCCCTGCCGATTTGCAGGATCAAGCTGAGCGGATGCGCGAGCATATGGTCGAAGCTGCGGCTGAAGCTAACGATGAACTGATGGACAAATACCTTACCGATGGTGAGTTGTCTATTGAGGATATCAAAGCAGGTCTACGCGCACGCACCCTGGCCAATGAAATTGTGCCAGTGCTGGCCGGTTCCGCGTTTAAGAACAAAGGTGTTCAGGCGATGCTGGATGCTGTCGTCGAACTGCTGCCCTCGCCGTTGGAAGTGAAACCGATCGAGGGTCTTCTCGACGATGGCAAGGACACTCCAGCAACGCGGGAAGCAGATGACAAAGCGCCCTTTGCGGCGCTGGCCTTTAAGATCGCCACCGACCCTTTTGTTGGTACTCTAACCTTTATCCGGGTTTACTCGGGCACGCTTAAGTCGGGCGACGCGGTGTATAACCCCGTCAAACACAAGAAAGAGCGTGTTGGCCGGATGGTGCAGATGCACGCCAATAACCGTGAAGAGATCAAAGAGGTTCATGCGGGCGATATCGCTGCGCTGATCGGGATGAAGGATGTCACCACCGGTGATACTTTCTGCGCTCTGGATCAGGTTATTGTGCTCGAGCGGATGGAATTTCCAGAGCCGGTTATCTCCGTTGCGGTTGAGCCTAAGTCGGTTCCTGATCAAGAAAAAATGGGGATCGCACTGGGCAAGCTGGCTCAGGAAGATCCCTCGTTCCGGGTAGAGACTGATCCAGAATCGGGTCAGACGATCATCTCTGGAATGGGTGAGCTGCACCTGGATATACTCGTAGATCGGATGAAACGAGAATTTAAGGTAGAAGCGAATATCGGTAAGCCCCGCGTGTCCTACCGTGAAAAGATCCGTGCCTCCGTTGTCGCAAACCACAAGTTTATTCGTCAGACGGGCGGTCGGGGTCAGTACGGTCATGTGGTGATTGAATTCTCGCCGTCAGATAAAGATGGCTTGGAGTTCGTCAATGAGCTCGTCGGTGGAACCATTCCTAAGGAATATATCCCCGCGATTGAAAAAGGCATTACCGAGCAGATGAAGAACGGCGTTGTCGGAGGCTATCCTTTGTTAGGTCTGAAAGCCCGTCTCTATGACGGATCTTTCCATGATGTTGACTCTAACGAAATGGCCTTTAAAATTGCCGCTTCACAAGCATTAAGGAAGTACGCTCTGCAAGCCGACCCCTGTTTGCTTGAACCGATGATGAAGGTCGAAGTGGTCACGCCCGAGGATTATATGGGTGATGTCATGGGTGATCTGAGCCGTCGTCGTGGCCTCGTTCAGGGTATGGAAGATAGCCCTATGGGTAAGATCATCCGTGCTGAGGTACCACTCGGTGAAATGTTCGGTTATGCGACCGATTTGCGCTCTGCAAGTCAGGGTCGTGCGACATTCACCATGGAGTTTGAGAAATACGCCGAAGCGCCACAGAACGTCGCCGACGCTCTTATCAACGCTGAATGTTAATTTTTAAATTAAGACTAGAGGTTACTCACTGTGTCTAAGAAAACTTTTGAACGTACTAAGCCTCACGTCAACGTTGGTACTATCGGCCACGTTGACCACGGTAAAACCACTCTGACCGCAGCACTGACTCGCGTCTGCTTCGATGTTTGGGGAACAGGCGAGCTGCGTGCTTTCGACCAGATCGATAACGCTCCTGAAGAGCGCGCGCGTGGTATCACCATCGCCACTTCTCACGTTGAGTACGATTCACCTGTGCGTCACTACGCACACGTTGACTGCCCAGGCCACGCTGATTACGTTAAGAACATGATCACTGGTGCGGCACAGATGGACGGCGCTATCCTGGTTTGTGGTGCGACTGACGGCCCTATGCCGCAGACTCGCGAGCACATCCTGCTGTCACGTCAGGTAGGTGTTCCTTACATCGTTGTATTCCTGAACAAGGCTGACCTGCTGGCTGAAGATTGTGGCGGCGCTGACAGCGAAGAATACGCTGAGATGCTAGAACTGGTTGATATGGAACTGCGTGACCTGTTGTCAGAATATGACTTCCCAGGCGACGATACTCCAATCATCCCAGGATCTGCACTGATGGCCCTTAACGGCCAAGACGACAACAAGATGGGTACCTCTGCTGTTGCCAAGCTGATCGAGACTCTGGACAGCTATATTCCTGATCCAGTACGTGCTATCGACGGCGCATTCATCATGCCTATCGAAGACGTATTCTCTATCCAGGGCCGTGGTACTGTTGTTACCGGGCGTATCGAGCGCGGTATCGTCAAGACTGGCGAATCTGTTGCCATCATCGGTATCAAAGACACTGTTACTACTACCTGTACCGGTGTTGAGATGTTCCGCAAGCTGCTTGACGAAGGTCGTGCAGGTGAGAACGTAGGTGTTCTGCTGCGTGGTACTAAGCGTGAAGACGTTGAGCGTGGTCAGGTTCTGGCTAAGCCCGGTTCTATCACTCCGCACACTACCTTTACCGCAGAAGTCTACGTACTGGGCAAAGATGAAGGCGGACGTCACACTCCATTCTTCAAAGGCTACCGTCCTCAGTTCTACTTCCGTACTACCGACGTAACTGGCGCTTGTGAGCTGCCAGAAGGCGTTGAGATGGTTATGCCTGGCGATAACATCCAGATGACAGTGACTCTGATCAACCCCATCGCGATGGATGAAGGCTTGCGCTTCGCTATCCGTGAAGGTGGTCGTACTGTTGGTGCTGGCGTTGTAGCTAAGGTTATTGCGTAATTAGATTTGCTCAGTTAACCCAGGCTTAGGCCTGGATGCTGTGTTAAAAAGCCGCCTCCTTATGGGATGCGGCTTTTTTGTTTTGTGGGGTTCTGATGCTGTGTTTGTAGTAGATCGTAACTGTCTGTGTCATACCTATACGGACAGGGAAGCTGCTGAGCAACTGGGCTTTTAGCGCAGCTGGCCGTTCAGGCGTCAGCAACATATTGATCTATAGCGGCTCGTTATTCACGTACGATCAATGCATAATCCGGGGTCGGGTTCAGCGGGCAAGAGTAGAGATACTCGCCCGGCTTCAGATCGATCCTGTACTCAATAGTCGTACCGGTCGTCATGCCTCCGCCCGATACGCTGGGTAGTGTTGCTCGCCCGAGTAGACTTTTACCTCGGAGCCAGAACCCTAGAGGATAAGGGACATTTCTATTGGTCACCCTGAAGGTATAACTGCCGGGTTTGAGGATTATCGGATCAGCGCTGGCTAATCTGGCGGCAGCCGTAACGCCATTCTGCCGGATGCAGTCTTCGGCACTGATGCTTTTGAACTGATGATCGGTACCTCCTTCGCTCTCCAGAAATTGACAGGGTACTTGAGTGAGCTCAATGACTGTTTGGGCCTCTGCGTGAGTCTGAAAAGCACATACAGCCAGGACTCCAGTAAGGAATTTTTTTCTAAGCGGTGTCATACAGCCTCCTGCGAAGTTCATTGATCAATGGGTTGTGGGATCAATGGGTTGCGAGATCTAAGCGGTGTGGATCCAAGGGCAGTCGCTGTTCGAACAGGGTGTAGCGGGAGTTGCTGGCCTGGATCAGTGCTTGTCGTAGTTCGGGCTCGCCGCGTTTTGCCTCGCCTGCTCCCAGCACGCTGGCATAAAACTGCTGGTAGAAAAAATCGGGTTCAACCCAGATACGCATCACAATATTCACGGCCTCAGCTGATCGGGGTTCGCGGTACGCCAGCTGTACGGTTTCTCCAGGTGTGAGCCGGGTATCGAAGATCTCTTCGCTCAGGTCCAGCGCGACGCGCCGGGCAACCACAAAATAGGACTCGGTTCCCTCAATGCGCTCAGCCTGATTGTTTTCCTGATAGGCCTCCAGCACGACCTGAGGTGTGACATAGGTGGGGAAGCGATGCCCGGTACCGCTGTTGCTGATGCTGAGAGTTGCCTCCGCATGGAGGTCATCAGTGTTTTCTAACTGCGCCTGTATGGTCACGCCTTGACGCACCATCTTCGCATCGTGGATTCCTCGCCACAGATGGCGACGCTCGGGCATATGGCAGTTTTGGCAGCTGATGCCCTGCTCGGCGTAAGTGCTGCCGAGCCATTCGTTATAGGTGTTTTCCAATAGTTTGCCATTGAGTGTAAACCCATCTTGCTCAAATTGATGGCATGCGGCACAGAAACGGCTGTCTTCGAACGCATCGTTAGCAATCCAGCCGTTATGGGGCAGTGGCTCACCCGGGGCTGGAATTGAGCCATCCCGCCGGGCTGGTCCGAAGTGTTGCTGCTGCCGAACATGACAGGCCGCGCAGACCAACCCCTGACGATGCAGCTGTTTAGAGCCGGATGTATTTTGGAATGGCTCCGAAGCTGGATTAAGCGTTATCTCGGTCGCTAGCGTATCTGCCTGTTCGGCCAGGGGTGCATGACAGCGAAGGCAGCTTTGGTGATCATCGCGCGCATGCGCGGGCAGGTCGATCAGCTGGCCCATCAGTCCCGGCCCCATCGACCGGCTATGTAGACTTTAGCTCCAGTCACTATGCTGTTGCGGATGGCAGCTGCCACAGGCATCGGCTGCTAGCGACCCTTCTAACGCTGAGTAGTGGCTAGGTGCCACCCCCTGATGCGACAGAGGGCGTTGCCAGTGTTTGGCCAGAAACGCCTCTGTCTGATCAGCCTGTACGTTTGCTATCAAGAAGACTGACACCAAAGCCGTCGGAAGGATACGCAGCAGGTAGCCCTGCATAGTGGCTCATCCTATTTCTTAGCGGCGCAAGGGTTTTTAGCGGCGCAGGGGTTCTTGGCTGCACAGGGGTTCTTAGCGGCACAAGGGTTCTTGGCTGCACAGGGGTTCTTGGCTGCGCAAGGGTTCTTGGCGGCACAGGGGTTTTTGGCTGCGCAAGGGTTCTTGGCGGCGCAAGGGTTTTTGGCTGCGCAAGGGTTTTTAGCGGCGCAGGGGTTCTTGGCAGCACAGGGATTCATCGCCATCATGCTGAACTGCTTTTGAGCCTGCTTCGAGTACTCGGTCAATGCTGCAAGCTCCCTGGAGTCCCAGGCTAGAGGCTCTGCAGCAAAGGGGACGGTGATGCAAAGCTGGACCATCTCTTCCAGCTGAATGCTTTCCAGGCCAGCCTGATCAGCAGCCATATCAACGCGGTGAGGGTAGGCTTGGGTGAAGCTAGGTTTGAATGCCATGCCGTTAGCGTGGCAGCTATCACAGGTTAAACCGTTGCTGCTTAGCTTGTTGCTCTTCCATAGCTTGGCGCCATAGGCAGCGAGATCGGCCTGGCTTCCCGAGTACATCTTGCTTCCAAGAGGGCGAGTGATCTTCTTGGCGACCTGTGCAGCGGCTGCGCAAGGGTTTTTAGCGGCGCAGGGATTCTTGGCTGCACAAGGGTTCTTAGCAGCGCAGGGGTTCTTGGCTGCACAAGGGTTTTTAGCAGCGCAGGGGTTCTTGGCGGCGCAGTGATTCTTGGCTGCACAGGGGTTTCTAGCAGCGCAGGGATTCTTTGCAGCACAAGGGTTCATGGCAGTACAAGGATTTCTAGCGGCGCAGGGATTGCTGGCAGAATAGGCATTGCCTTGCCAGGCCAATAGGCTGGAAGCGATGGCGAGTGATAAGCCGAGACGTTTCATATTGGGAATTGTAGATGTCATTGTGCTTTCCTTTTATTTTTAATCAAAACGATAAACAGGCCATTTAATAGCGCTTCTGTGAATACTAGATGCAATAGGGATTCGGTTGTTACATGCGAAATGTCATTAGTTTGTAAAAGACAATAGGTGCGTTTGGCTGTGGGCGTTTGAGGTCTGGCTTTGGCTGCGAGAAATTTCCAGAGTCAGCTGTATGCGGAAGGGCTTATGGCGAACTCGGCTAGTTCCAAGTCGTTGTTTATCTATGATAGGATGTCCGGCAATTTGGAATAGATAGATAAAATGCAGGGCAGCTCCGTTTTTAGGATGTTAGGCCTGTCTTTTTCAACCTTAGAAAGGAAGTAATGATGGGTCGGGTTCTATCGAGGCTTGTGTTTCTGGTTTTGACTGCGCTTCTGTTGACCGCTTGCGGTGGCGGAACTGGCGATACTTCTACTAGTACGACGGGAACTGGAACAGGAACAGGAACAGGAACAGGAACTGGAACCCAGCGGGTCGGATCGATAGAGCTATTTACCGGTAGTAGTAGTCTGACTGCGAATGGCACCGTATCAACTGTTCTTCGTGCTACCGTTGTCGATACCACCAGTGCTGTTGTCTCTGGCTTGACAGTTACCTTTACCACTACTCTAGGAACGCTATCGGGTACTTCTGCTGTAACGGGTAGCGATGGTGTTGCAGAAGTTACTCTGGTGAGTTCTTCTGTAATAGGTTCGGCAGCTGTGCAGGCTAGCGCGGGTGGCGTTTTGTCTACCACACAAAAGATTACAATGCTCGCCGGCGCACCCAGTAGCGTAGAGGTCTCAGCAGCCCCTTCTACCATCCGACCTACAGATTCAACGAGTGTTACTGCCACAGTTGAAGATGGCAACGGTAATCGCGTTGCCGATGCTCATCTGACGTATTCCATTGCAACCAATGCAAGTGGTGGAGATCTGGCTGTCCTAGAAGCCACAACGAACGTCAACGGACAAGCCAGTCTCAGTTATCTAACAGGTGCGGCTACTGGAACTGATACGCTAAAAGTAACAGCGGATAATGCAGTATCAGGAACCGGCAATGTCGTTGTCAGTGCGTCTGCTGTGGTTGTTAACTCGATCAGTTTAGTCAGGGGAGCAGCGTCTATAGTTGCTGATGGGGTTTCGCAAACAACTGTTCGGGCTATCGTATTAGATACGGCTGGAAATCCAGCAGCTTCCCTTCCTGTTGATTTTGTAACCACTCTTGGCTCGTTACCTGCTTCTGCAACTACAAATGCAAGCGGCGTTGCTGAAGTAACTCTAACCAGTGTTACAACGGCTGGTGTTGCTAATATCACTGCTACAGCCAGTGGGTTCTCTGTTACTCAAAATATTAGTTTAATCGCAGGTGCTCCTGAGACTGTTTCAGTCACTGCGGCCCCCTCAACGATTAGCCCAGAAGGTACTACTTCGATTGTCGCGACAGTTGTAGACGTAAACGGTAACCCTGTCAGTGGTAACTCAGTTAGTTTTTCTATTGGGTCTGCAGTCAGTGGTGGAAGCTTAAGGGCGCTGGTTGCTATCACTAACGCGAATGGCGAGGCGATTGTGTCCTATGTGGCTGGCTCTGCAACTGGAACAGATATTATCCAAGCGCAAACTTCCAACGTCAAAATAGGCACTGTTAACGTAGTTGTTAGTTCCTCCTCGGTTATCGTTCAATCTATTAGTGTTTTGACGGGAGCCACAGCAATTACCGCTGATGGCGTCGATTCGGTTTTGGTCCGTGCCGTCGTTCTTGATTCCTCGGGGGCAGTCGTCCCCTCTATTGCAGTCGACTTCACGACCTCGTTAGGATCATTTACCCCTGCAGGTTCTGTGACAACAAATAGTAACGGCATAGCTGAGGTGACTTTGACTAGCGGCACCTTGGTGGGTGTTGCAGATATCACAGCCTCGGCTAGCGGCTTTAGCAAGAGCACCAGCGTGACTTTTGTCGCGGGGGTGCCCACGGGCGTATCTATCAATGCTGCTCCTGCTACCGTCAGTCCTGACGGTAGCACCACGCTAACAGCGACTGTGCTAGATACGAACTCTAATCCAGTCAGTGGCAATGGGGTCACGTTTTCAATATTGACGAATAATAGCGGAGGGGCACTAGGGACTCTGACGGCTACGACAAACGCTAACGGTAAGGCGAGAGTTGTTTATACTGCCGGATCCGCGACAGGTACTGATACCTTGGTTGTTTCAACCAGCAATGCTGTATCAGCAACGGGTGATGTTATTGTCAGCAACTCTGCGATTATTATTCAGTCTATTAGTGTTTTGACGGGTGCTAGCTCTATAGTGGCGAACGGTACCGACCAGGTACTGGTTCGCGCCACAGTCTTGGATACTGCCGGTGATCCTGCATCAGCCGTCCCAGTAGTCTTTTCCACATCCTTAGGTTCAATCGTTGGCGCAGCTAATACTGATGGCAACGGTATTGCAGAGGTATTGCTGACCAGTGCGACGAGCGCAGGGCAGGCAACCGTTACTGCCACCGCTAGCGGTTTCTCAAACAATGCAAACGTTAGCTTCGTTGCCGGAGCGGCAGCTGCCGCGACCGTAACCGCAGCGCCGAGCACGATTCTGCCGAACGGCACCACCAGCGTGACCGCTACTATTGTGGATACGAACAGCAACCCGGTCGCTAACGAGACCGTGACCTTCGCCATAGCGACCAACAACAGCGGCGGTTCATTGGCCTCCTTGACCGGAACAACCAATGCGAGCGGTCAAGTAACCGTGGGCTATACCGCAGGCGGCGCGACCAGCAGTGTTATCGACACCCTAAGTGTAACGACCGCCAATGGCACTACGGCGAACGGCACCGTTACCGTCAACCCCGGTGCAGTGGTTATCGGCAGTGTCTCGCTGACCTCCGGATCCGTCAGTATCGTTGCCAATGCAAGCACGACAACGATTCGAGCCACCGTGCTTGATACAAGCGGTAATGCCGCACCCGGGGTGACTGTTGCGTTCACAACCACACTCGGTGGCGTGACCGCGAGTGTCGTCACCGACAGCAGCGGTATTGCAGAAGCAACACTGACCAGCGGTGCAGTCGCCGGTAGTGCCAGTATCACAGCCACAGCGAGCGGGTTCTCGGCTAGCACCAGCGTGACCTTTGCAGCCGGTGTCCCGGTGACAGCGAGCGTAACCGCAGCGCCGAGCACGATTCTGCCAAACGGCACCACCAGCGTGACCGCGACGATTGTGGATACGAACAGCAACCCGGTCGCCAATGAGACCGTGACCTTCGCCATAGCGACCAACAACAGCGGCGGTTCATTGGCCTCCTTGACCGGAACAACCAATGCGAGCGGTCAAGTAACCGTGGGCTATACCGCAGGCGGCGCGACCAGCAGTGTTATCGACACCCTAAGTGTAACGACCGCCAATGGCACTACGGCGAACGGCACCGTTACCGTCAACCCCGGTGCAGTGGTTATCGGCAGTGTCTCGCTGACCTCCGGATCCGTCAGTATCGTTGCCAATGCAAGCACGACAACGATTCGAGCCACCGTGCTTGATACAAGCGGTAATGCCGCACCCGGGGTGACTGTTGCGTTCACAACCACACTCGGTGGCGTGACCGCGAGTGTCGTCACCGACAGCAGCGGTATTGCAGAAGCAACACTGACCAGCGGTGCAGTCGCCGGTAGTGCCAGTATCACAGCCACAGCGAGCGGGTTCTCGGCTAGCACCAGCGTGACCTTTGCAGCCGGTGTCCCGGTGACAGCGAGCGTAACCGCAGCGCCGAGCACGATTCTGCCAAACGGCACCACCAGCGTGACCGCGACGATTGTGGATACGAACAGCAACCCGGTCGCCAATGAGACCGTGACCTTCGCCATAGCGACCAATAATAGCGGCGGTTCACTGGTCTCCTTGACTGGAACAACCAATGCGAGCGGTCAAGTGACCGTGGGCTATACCGCAGGGGCAGTGACAGCTGTTACCGATATCATCCGCGCCACAACAGCAAATACGACGACTGATACTGTCAATGTTGTTGTTTCTACCGGACAGGTGTCTGTTGGCGGGGTCAGCCTGTTTACCGGTGCAACTGAACTTGAAGCGGACGGCTCTTCGGCGATTGTTGTTCGGGCTACTGTTACAGATACCGATGGCCAGACCGTCGCTGGCAAAAGCGTGACCTTCGTCACTAGCGCGGGCTCGTTCACCACCGCCAACCCGGTTACGACCGATAACTTTGGTGAAGCCGAAATCACGTTACAATCTTCGGCTAACCTAGGCGCAGCAGTAATCACTGCAAACAGCGAAGGTGTAGCGGCATCTGCGGTTACTGTCCAATTTGTGGCCGGTGATGCGGCAACAGCGACGCTGACGGCCTCACCAGCTAGCGTCGCTCTGAACGGACAGACAGCGTTGCTGGCCACCATCGTCGATGGTAACGGGCATGCTGTTGCTAATCAGTCGGTTACGTTTGCAATTGATGTAAATAATACCTCTGGTCAGCTAAGTAGCACCGCCAGTACTACTGATAGTGATGGTCGGGCGACAGTTCTATATACCGCAGGCCCTGTTGCGGGTAGTGACACGTTGAGCGTGATAACTGCTAATAGCACGACGATTACTGTTGTGGTTGCCGCCTCAGCCAGTAATGCAGTTTTAGGTAGTCTCAGTTTTGTAGAGGTAGGTGGCAGCGGTTCAGTCGTCGCGGATGGTGCCGCATCCACGTTGCTTCGTCTTACGCTATTGGATGCTGGTAGCTTGCCGATTCAAGGTGCTTCCGTATCTATTACTACGACTGCAGGAGATCTAGACAATGTTACTGTTGGGACTCAGAGTAGCATTAACGTTACAACTGACGTGAATGGCGAAGGTGAATTTGAGCTTGTCTCTAGCGCCAATCTCGAGACTGCAAGTGTGATTGCCTCTGTTGGCGGATTGAGCCAAACCCTCGCCATAAGTTTCGTCGCGGGTCCAGCTGATGCAGCCAATTCCAGTATTACTGCAGCCCCTAGTACGCTACCTGCTGATGGCACATCCACCACCACGGTGACTGTCGTACTTGTCGATGCTGATAGCCACTTGGTTGCCGACGGGACTAGCGTAACACTGCAAAGCACTGCTGGAACTATTGGTACCAATGTTCAGACCACATCGAACGGTCGTGCGACATTCACGATTACATCCCCGAGTAGCGCGGCGGTCGGAACATTGAATATCTCAGAACTTAGCGGTTTGACTGCAACGATCACGTTTGGCGCAACAGCTGATGGTACACCGGCAAACATTCTGACCAGTGTGGCAAATCCGGAGTTGTCGGTAGCGGGGGTGGGTCAGGCTGAAAATACCCAAGTATCGATCACGGTGCTGCAGACCGACGGTTCGCCGATTGACGAGACTCTATGGGGTAGTAACAACACTCTGCGTGTTTCGTTTGTATCCAAGCCGAACGGTGGTGAGAGAATTTCGGGTGTGAATAATACGGGTTCTGTTAGTAGCACGACAACAATCGACTTACTAACCAGTAATGGCTCAGCACAGTTTAACGTCCAATCGGGTAGTCTGCCGGGTGTGGTCGAGCTGCGTATCGAAGCGTTGGATACAGATGGATTAACGCTGACAGGCGTGGCAGCGATTGTGCCGCAAATTTCCATTGCTTCCGGGCCAGCGCATACCATTTTCCTGACAGGCCCTATTACCAATGCAATCAATGACCTGAATGATACAAGTATTCCGGATGCCCAGCGTGCTCCTGGATTCTATCGTCGAATTGCGGCGGCGTCGGTTACAGACCAATTTGGTAATGCAGTGGCGAACGGAACGACTATTAATTTCGGTATGTTGGATACGGTCATAGCACAGAATGCGGACGGTGTTATAGCCGGGACAACAAACTTCAGCAGTGCCGACCCGCAGGATGGAGACGGTACGAGCGTAGATTTTAATACCACGGCCCAGGTGATTAGAAATAGTGCCCTTCGAGGTATTGAGGAAAATGACCGTGTTCTCATTGTGAATGCACAGTCAGAGGATAAGTCTCGTTTTGTGTCGACGGTTCTCGATGCCAACAACATCGACGTGCAGACTACTTATGCCGGTACTAGTACAATCCTTAATTATCGAATCGGTGCTTCAATGCTGGGTGGCTTTGTCTCGGGCTTTAATTCCGATGGCCTCCTCACAAAGGGAACCGGAACCACTGTCGATGGTGTTGCTCAGTTCCGCATTACCTACCCCACAGCAGCAATCAACACTGGTGTTGCGCCCCTGCGGGATACGCGTGCATTGCCGCTAGGTAGCGCTCAAGTATGGATTGTCGCTTCAAGCAATGACAGGAAAGCGACCACCGTTTCTAATGAGTTCGCATGGGTCGGTATAGCTCCAGCGTCCTTGACCGGATGTGGCTGTGCAACCTTGGCGTTGGCAGCGGGTTCCTCGACAACAGTTACCTTTACATTACAGGATGCGAATTCAGTACCTTTGCCGTTTTTCAACGTCTCATCTAACACTAGCGCGGGTGATTTTGGTTTGACAGTTGTCTTCCCAGACAACACCTATACGGATGCAAATGGGCGGGTGAGGATCACTGTAACGGTTCCTGTTGGACAGCCATCTACTGAAACCAGTACGTTGAATGTCACAGCAGCGGGGGCATCTAGTTCGATTGTTGTTACAGTTCAGTAATCCTTGAATACAAGCCCTTCTGCTAAAATAGAGCGCAGAGGGGCTTGTCAGTTATTAAGTAAAGGAAGTCTGTGCGACATCTTATTTTGTATCTTACCGTTGTATGGGTCTTGGCCGCCTGCGCTACAACGCCCCCCACCAACATCACCAGCTCCTGTGAAATCTTCTACGACAAAGACGACTGGTACGACGACGCCAAAGCCAGCTTCGAGAAGTGGGGGGTGCCGATTCACGTGCAGTTGGCGATCATCCATCAGGAATCCAGCTTCAAGTACGATGCCAAGCCGCCCAAGGATTACCTGCTGGGGTTTATCCCCTGGGGGCGCACGTCATCGGCTTACGGTTATGCCCAGGTCAAAGATTCCACCTGGGACTGGTATAAGCAAAAAACCGGTAACTGGGGGGCGGATCGGGATGAGTTTGCCGATGCGGTCGATTTTATCGGCTGGTACGGCAGTGTCAGTTATAAAACCCTGGGGATCAGTAAGTGGGATGCGAAGAATCAGTATCTGGCCTACCACGAGGGCCATGGCGGCTTTAAGCGTAAAACTTATAACAAAAAATCTTGGTTGATCGGGGTAGCAAATAAGGTTGAGAGGAATGCGGCGCGCTATCGGGCGCAGTTGGGCAAATGTAAGGATAAGCTGGAGAGTAGCTGGTGGTGAACCTGGCGCTGCTGGCTAGTAAGGTTTTTTTAGGCTATGTCCCAATTAACTGCTGTCACTATCTGCTGGGGCGCTAGCCTGAATCATCCAGAAGCCCAGACTGCCCTGAATAGAGGCAGGTAGCGGACGCAGATCAGGCGGGGTCTTGTGGGAGCCGGGCT
>CAXBEA010000012.1:0-54017 GCA_963974645.1 uncultured Neptunomonas sp.
CACGCGCATCGGAACAGCGCCAGTCACGGCGCTACGCGCCATGCCTGGCGCACCAATAAAAAGCCCGGAAAACCGGGCTTTAGCGATCCTGTTACAGATCGGTTATAGCTTAGACTCGAGCTCAGGAACGGCATCAAAGAGGTCGGCAACCAGCCCATAATCAGCAACCTGAAAGATAGGCGCCTCCTCGTCCTTATTGATCGCGACGATAAACTTGGAGTCTTTCATCCCGGCCAGATGCTGAATCGCACCCGAGATACCGACTGCAATATACAGATCGGGTGCGACGATCTTCCCCGTCTGACCCACCTGCATGTCGTTAGGCACGAATCCGGCATCAACCGCCGCTCGTGAGGCGCCTACCGCAGCGCCTAATTTATCGGCAACCTTATCCAGCAGGGCGAAATTTTCACCATTACCCATACCACGGCCGCCGGAGATGATCACCTTGGCCGCCGTCAGCTCTGGACGATCCGAAACCGCCAGCTCCTCTTTAACAAACACCGACGTGCCTGCGTCATGTACGGCGGCAACCGCTTCAATGCTGGCGCTGCCGTCGCAAGCCACCGGATCAAATCCCGTGGTCCGAACTGTGATCACCTTGATCGCATCGGTCGATTGCACCGTAGCAATGGCGTTACCGGCATAGATCGGCCGTTTAAAGGTATCAGCGCTCTCAACACTGATAATGTCGGAGATCTGAACCACATCCAGCTTGGCGGCAACGCGTGGCAGGATATTCTTACCATTGGTGGTTGCAGGCGCCAGTATATGGCTGTACTCAGCTCCCAGCTCCGCCACTAAGGCGGATACATTTTCAGCTAACTGATGCGCATAAACCGCGTTATCGGCGACCAGCACCTTACTGACGCCGTTAACCTTTGCAGCCTGTTCCGCCGCTCCGGAACAAGCCTCACCGGCAACCAATAGGTGAATATCAGCGCCGATAGCCTGAGCCGCAGCAACGGTATTAAGGGTCGCAGCTTTTAGGCTCGCGTTATCATGTTCTGCAATTACCAGAATACTCATCTCAGATCACCTTCGCTTCATTCTTTAGTTTTTCGATCAACTCATCGACGCTGGCCACGATGATCCCAGCCTTACGCTGAGAGGGAGACTCAACTTTGAGGACCTTTAAACGCGGCGAGGTGTCTACGCCGTAATCAGCAGGGGTCTTGTTTTCCAACGGTTTACGTTTCGCTTTCATGATATTGGGCAGAGACGCATAACGAGGCTCATTCAACCGCAAGTCAGTCGTCACGATGGCCGGTAGGGTCAAGGAGACGGTCTGCAAACCACCGTCGATCTCACGCGTCACAGCCACCTTGCCATCCGCCACAGCAACGACAGAAGCAAAGGTACCCTGCGGTAGGTTGGCCAACGCCGCCAGCATCTGACCGGTTTGGTTATTGTCAGTGTCGATCGCCTGCTTACCTAGAAGAACCAGTCCTGGCTGCTCCTCTTCAACCACCTTCGCCAGCAATTTAGCCACCGCCAGTGATTCAAGCTCCTGGTCTGTTTCGATATGAATACCCCGATCGGCACCCAATGCCAGTGCGGTGCGAATCTGCTCCTGCGCTGCCTTAGGACCGATAGAAACGACAATAATCTCTTCGGCAGCCCCTTTCTCTTTCAGCCGCACCGCTTCTTCAACGGCAATTTCACAGAAGGGGTTCATCGCCATCTTAACGTTGGCCAGATCCACACCGGTTTGGTCACTCTTGACCCGAGCTTTGACGTTATAGTCAATCACTCGCTTTACCGCGACTAGAACTTTCATAGAGTTCCTCGTTTGTAGTGCCGCTCCCTGGACAGAGAGCTGTATGAAAAGGCGCCCGAGATTACAAACCTCAGGCGCCATGAAAAATTCACTAGGTGATTTCCCTAGTAAATTATCATCGCCGTTCAGAGCTTGCAAATGATTCTTGCAAGAAATAGGGGTTTTTACTTACAATCACCAGGATTCGGTTGCGAACCTCGCGGGTTCACAACAATAAACCTCAATCAAACGGGAGAAGGCTGTGGAACGCGAAGCGATGGAATTTGATGTGGTCATTGTCGGGGCAGGACCCGCAGGCCTATCTGCGGCCTGCCGTCTGATGCAGCAAGCCAAACAAAACCAACAGGAACTGATGGTTTGCGTGGTCGAAAAAGGCTCTGAGGTCGGTGCCCACATCCTTTCTGGTGCTGTTTTTGAACCTCGCGCGCTGAACGAACTCTTTCCTGACTGGCAAGAGATGGGGCTTGCGTTGGGACCAGTCGTTGACGGCGATGAGATCTACCTGTTCAAAGATGAACAAAATGCCACCAAGGTTCCGAACGCTCTGGTTCCCGCCACCATGCATAAC
The DNA here is from genome assembly GCA_963974645.1 of uncultured Neptunomonas sp. Classification (GTDB taxonomy): domain Bacteria; phylum Pseudomonadota; class Gammaproteobacteria; order Pseudomonadales; family Balneatricaceae; genus Motiliproteus. The sequence goes on from CAXBEA010000012.1 coordinate 2,349, forward strand.
GAGGGCAACTATGTCATCAGCCTGGGTAATCTCTGCCGCTGGTTGGCAGAGCAGGCCGAGTCCCTAGGAGTCGAAATATTTCCAGGTTTTGCTGCGGCAGAGATCCTTTATCATCCTGACGGCTCGGTCAAAGGCATTGCCACCGGCGATATGGGCCTCGATGAGCATGGTAAGCCTAAAGACAGCTATATGCCCGGCATGGAACTACACGCGAAACAGACCCTGTTTGCCGAAGGCTGTCGCGGCCACCTGGGTAAGGAACTGATCGCTAAATTTGAACTGGACAAAGATTCAGATCCACAGCATTACGGCATCGGCATCAAAGAGCTTTGGGACATAGATCCCGGCAAGCACCAACCAGGACTGGTGATTCACGGCGCAGGTTGGCCGCTAGGAAAAAATGCGCCCGGCGGCTCCTTCCTCTACCACGCAGAAAATAATCAGGTGGTGCTAGGGCTAATCACCGACCTGAGTTACTCCAACCCGCACCTTAGCCCGTTCGACGAGATGCAGCGGATGAAACATCATCCGGTATTCAAGCAGTACCTCGAAGGTGGCAAGCGAGTATCCTACGGCGCGCGCGCCATCACCAAAGGCGGTTTTAACTCGCTACCGAAGATGACTTTTCCTGGCGGCATGCTTATCGGCTGCGATGCAGGCACCCTCAACTTTGCCAAGATCAAAGGCACCCATACGGCGATGAAAAGCGGCATGGTCGCTGCCGACACCCTGGCCGAAGCCCTTAAAGGGGAGAGCAATGGCGCAGGTGAGCTGAGCCAATACCAAGTAAACTTCGATGCCAGCTGGGTGAACGATGAACTCCATCGCAGCCGTAACTTCGGCCCAGCGATGCACAAGTTTGGGATGACCCTTGGCGGCGCTTTCAACTACCTGGATCAAAACTGGTTTAAGGGCAAGCTACCCTTCACCCTACACGACCGTAATCCCGACTACGCTCAGATGAAACCTGCAGCCGAGTGTGAAAAGATCAGCTACCCCAAGCCTGATGGTGTATTGAGCTTCGACAAACTCTCGTCGGTATTCCTCTCCAATACCAACCATGAAGAGAACCAGCCCTGCCACCTCAAACTCAAAGACGCCTCCATTCCGTTGGCGCGTAACTTACCGCTCTACGATGAACCCGCCCAACGCTTCTGCCCGGCCGGCGTCTATGAGATCGTTGAAGATGCGCAAGGGAATAAAAATTTCCAGATCAATTCGCAAAACTGCGTCCACTGCAAAACCTGTGATATCAAGGATCCATCCCAGAATATCACCTGGGTAACCCCTGAGGGCGCAGGAGGCCCGAACTACCCGAACATGTAGATATACGCCAAGCAGATGCCGTTTCACCTTTGAAGCCGGCATCTGTACGCTTCCGCAGCGCTTTTCTCCGCTGATTGATCCTAATACCCCGTATAGCCTTTCCGGTCTTCGGTAATCTCTGCTACTGTCCAGTAACTACTTTCTGCAGCGAAAATCATGGAGCGTTCCCGTTTGTTAAAACGCTACCTTCAGCATCGCAAAAACAATCTACTGTCTTATCGGCTGTTAGTTTACATACTGCTATGCAGCACTGTACTGGCGGTATTGAGTACTGGGGTTCAACTGTTCTGGGATTATAAAAAAGACCTTTCAGACATTCAGCAGGGTATCGATTCGATCGAAGTTGGCTATCTCGACTCGCTCTCTTCCAGCCTCTGGAAGCTGGATAAAGACCAGATCGAGATCCAGCTTGAAGGGATCATGAAACTGCCCGATATTGGCTTCGCGTCCATTACCGAGATCGTCGCCGACAGACAGGAATCCATTTTTCACCGCGGAGAGGCTCATGCCGATCTGCACATTCAACGCGAGTTTGAGCTCTTCTACCGCGACACCCTGGTAGGCCGACTCAAAGTTGGTGCTACCCTGGATAATGTCTACCAGCGACTGCTGGAGAAGTTTTTTATCATTCTCGGCAGCCAGGTGATCAAAACCTTTTTGGTCTCTATCTGTATTTTGCTGATTGTCCACTACCTGATCATCACCCACCTCAGCCGACTGGCAAACTACACCCGTCGCCTGGATCTGGATAATCTCGATGAGGGGATTGAACTGGAACCCAGCCTGCTCCGTCCGAGCGGCAGCGACTCTCTCGATCAGCTCAGCAACACGCTAAATCTGATGCGCACCAACATCAGCAAGCAGGTCAATCAAAAGAAGAAAGCCCAGCAGGCCTTGGAACAGCTCAACGACGAGCTGGAGCAGCGGGTTAAATACCGCACAGCGACGTTAAAACACACCAACGACAGACTCTCGCAAGCGCTGCAAGAGCTGACCCACACCAAAGATCTGCTGGTAGAAACCGAAAAGATGGCCGCCCTGGGCGAACTGGTTAGCGGTATTGCTGAGGAGATCGAAAAGCCGGTCAATGAGAGTCTGGTCATCGCCGCCCAGATCAATGCCGAACTGGACAGCATCAGCACTACCGGTAGCCAGCCTATAAGCAGCCTGCGCCAACACAGCGATCAGATCCACGCCAACCTGCAACAGATGGCAGATCTTACCCAAGCCTTTCGCTTAATCGCCATCGACCCGCAGACGCTTAAGCGGCAACAGTTCGACCTGCACCGATTGCTGGAACAGGTCGCCCAATCCTTTAACTCACAACTGCAGCTGCAGCAAATCCAACTGCAGCTATCAGGTGATCCGCATCTGGAGATAATCTCCTATCCAGAGATCTGGAGACAGGTACTCACCCAGCTGATCGACAACTCTTTGCGTCATGGTTTCGCGGGGAGTTCTCCCAGCGATCGAGCGGGTGAAATTCAGATTAGAATAAAGCGGACCGACGACAAGCTGGAGCTAAGCTACGTTGATAATGGCCAGGGGATCCCCGAGCCGATCCTACCGCGCATCTTCGAGCCTTTTGTGGCAACCCAAGGCGAACGAGGGGGAAGCGGACTGGGTACCCATGTGGTTTATCGCCTGGTGACCCATCTGCTGCAAGGTACAATCGGTTGCAGCAGTCGCCGCGGAGAGGGGGTCGAATTTCAGATTCAGACGCCGCTTAACCCGGTACATCATGTCAAAGATAATGACGACGACGATGCTTGGTAGAGCCCGTTAGGACCGGGGCAAAAATCAGCGATTAAGGCCAAACTGGCTCCAGATAATCCACCAGCAGCTGTAACGATACCCTGCCTCTAAACTCATTCAGATCCAGTTTATAGGCTAGGCGCAGCTGGGGGGCATCGCTGGGCCAGATATCCAGATCCACATTGAACGCGATCGCATCGACGCAAAAACCCTGTGGATTACCCGCTTCAGCCAGCATCAATTTCAGATGACGCTCACCGACAATTCGCTGCTGCACGATCTCAAACACACCTTCAAACAGCGGTTCGGGAAACAGCTGCCCCCAGGGACCGCCATTGCGCAACTGCTGCGCTGTCTCCAGCGACATCTCGGCAACACTCAGCGCACCATCGGTTTCGATCCTGGCCAACAGCTGCTCGGCGGTCAGCCGTCGGCGCACCTCCTCGTCAAACGCCTGCTGGAACCTCTCGAAGTGCTGCCGATCCAGACTCATCCCTGCAGCCATCGCATGGCCACCAAATTTGTTCAGCAGCTCGGGATGACGTGCGGCAATCGCATCGAGGGTATCGCGAATATGCAGTCCGGGAATCGAACGTGCAGAGCCCTTGACCTGGCCACCTTCGGCCTGGGCAAAAGCGATCACCGGCCGGTGCAGACGCTCCTTAATCCGCGACGCCAGAATACCGATCACGCCTTCGTGCCAGTCGGGTTCAAACAGGGTAATGCCGAACGGCAGCTCGGCATCTGAACCAGAACCTAGCTGCATATTGGCCAGAATACTCAGCGCCTGGGACTGCATCTGCTGCTCGATCTGCTTGCGGTCCTGATTCAGCTCGTCCAACTGCAGCGCCAATCTTCGCGCTTCATCCGGATTCTGGGATAACAGGCATTCGATCCCGATCGACATATCCTCCAGCCGGCCTGCCGCATTCAGCCGCGGTGCTATCGCAAAGCCCAGATCGGCAGCCACCAGTTTCGACAGCGTACGCCCACCGATCTCCGCCAGCGCGGCAATACCTGGACGACAGCGGCCCGCCCGAATCCGCTTGAGGCCTTGATCAACCAGGATCCGGTTGTTGCGATCGAGCGGCACCACATCGGCAACGGTACCCAAGGCGACCAGGTCGAGAAACTCGGCCATATTAGGTACCGCCAGCTGCTGCCGCTCAAACCAGCCGCGCTGCTGCAACTCCCGGCAGACGGCGGTCATCACATAAAAAATCACCCCCACCCCACAGGTATTCTTGCCGCTAAACTCGCAGCCGTGCTGATTGGGGTTGACCAGCGCATCGGCATCGGGCAACGCATCACCGGGCAGATGGTGATCGGTCACCACTACCCGCATCCCCGCTGCCTTAGCGGCCCGAACGCCCTCCACACTGGAGATGCCATTATCCACCGTAATCAACAGTTGGGGGGACTGTTCAGCGGCTACCGCAACGATCTCAGGACTCAGCCCATAGCCGTATTCAAACCGATTCGGCACCAGATAACCGGCCCAGGCCGCACCCAATCCGCGCAGTGCCGACACCGCAAGCGCGCTACTGGTAGCCCCGTCACAATCAAAATCGCCGACCACTAGAATCCGCTCGCCAGTTTCTATCGAGCGGCTGATCTCAGCTACCGCAGGACCTATATCGCGCAGCGTATGATAGGGAAGCAAACCTTTAAGGGAGTTATCCAACTCCTCGGTAGCCGCAACCCCACGGCTGCTATAGATGCGCTGTAACAGAGGGATGAGACCTGACCCCGATAGCCCCGGCGAAATCTCTGAAGAACGTGCAACAATCTGTTTATTCATCAATCGGTGCTCCGGGCACTAGGGTGAGGGTCTTTCCACTCAGCCGATAAGCCAGCAATCCAACCCACTCTCTAGCCGCCATGGTCAGATTCTCAAGGTTGCCACTGAGATTAAAATTCACTCCCCAGTCCAGGGGTTTACCACGGTAATCCACCGGGTAGGGCAGCACCGTCCAGCCCTGCTGCTGAAACACCCCTACCGAGCGCGGCATATGGAACGCGGAGGTCACCAACAGCCAGGTCCCCTGAATCCGCTCGCCGGCAAGGGGAACACTCAAGGCTGCATTTTCAAAGGTATTACGTGACTCGCGCTCATAAAGCACCCGCCCCTCAAGACCCATGGCATCAAAATAGAGTTTGGTATAGTCGGCGCCTTTAATATCCGGCTCTAACAACCAGCCCGAGCCACAGCTGTAGATGATTGGCAGATCGGGAAACCGCTGCGCCAATTCCGGTACCGCCATCACCCTCTCTGCCGCCTCGCTAAACTCGGCACGCTGGTGGTAGCGCATCGCTGCCAGCTTTTCTGCGCCACCGAGGACAATAATACCGGCCAGCGGCGTCTGTTCGAGTTGCTGCGGCACAGGAAAACGCTGTTCTAGCACGTGCAGCAGTCCCTCCCCAATAGGAAATAACGCGACCACCCAGATCAGCCCCAGCAACCCCAGCGCACAGTTTCTGGCTTTACGCCGGGGACTCTTCCAGCCCAGCATCAGTACCGACAGGGTCAATAGCAACAACAGCAGATGATCGGGACGGGCAAAGGTCCAGATCAGTTTGGAGAGAATAAAGAACAGGTCATCCATGGATGCGCCTCCTGATTAAAGACTGTGCAGCAGACCGTCTTGCTCTCAGGGCATTGCATCCATCCCTGGCGCTCAAGGCATACGCCCTACAAGAACGGAGGAGGTACAGTTTTTGCAGGAGCAACGCCGGCCCAGTGTCGGCCCAGTGCCGGCGTTAACAGCTTGAGTCGGTCAGCTAAGCTGCTCGGCCACATAGGCGTGCACCGCTGCCAGATCATTGCCCAGCACCTGATAGCGCTCCTCGCGTTCAAACAGGTCCTGCAGATGGTGCGGTAATTCTGGTGCCTTACAGCCAGCGTTGACTACGGGCTCCGGGAACTTGACCGGGTGTGCCGTTGCCAGCGCCACCATCGGTGTTTCGGCATCGCGACGGCAGGCTTCAGCCGCCTTGACCCCGATTGCGGTATGCGGATCAAGCAGCTCTTCGGTGCGCGCATACATATCGGCAATCACCGCCACGCAACCCTCATCATCGAGACGATAGCTGTCGAACAGCTCCCGCGCCTTGGCCAGCCTTGCCGGTTCCAAGTTCGCACTGCCGCTGTTCATCCCCTCGACCAGTTTCGCCGTCGCGGCACCGTCACGGTCGTAAAGATCGAATAGCAAACGCTCGAAATTACTCGACACCCGAATATCCATGCTCGGAGACAGGGTATGGATCAGATCCTGCTTGGCAGTATCATTGGCACTGATGCAACGGTGAAGGATATCGTTACTGTTGGTCGCAACCACCAGCTGCTTGACCGGAAGCCCCATCCCCTTGGCCAGGTAACCGGCGAAGATATCGCCGAAGTTACCGGTAGGCACCGCAAAAGAGACCTCACGATGCGGCCCACCCAGCGCTAGCGAGGCATGGAAGTAGTAAACGATCTGCGCCATGATCCGCGCCCAGTTGATCGAGTTGACCGCTACCAACTTGCGTCCTTTGAGGAACGACTGGTCGGCAAAACTCTGCTTGATCATCTGCTGGCAGTCGTCGAAATTGCCTTCGATCGCCAGGTTGTAGATGTTGTCACCCTGGATGGTGGTCATCTGCCGCCGCTGCACCTCCGACACCCGGTTATGCGGATGGAGGATGAAGATATCAACATGGTCGCAGCGCTTGCAGCCCTCAATGGCCGCCGAGCCGGTATCACCCGAGGTCGCCCCCATGATCACCACCCGCTCCTGGCGCTTCTCCAGGATGTAATCGAGCAACCGCCCCAGTAGCTGCAGAGCAAAATCCTTAAACGCCAGCGTCGGCCCGTGAAACAGCTCCAGCAGCCAGAGATTGCTATCGAGCTGCTTCAGCGGTGCGACTGCGTCATGGGCAAAGACATTGTTGCCATCAGTGGCCGCACGGGTACCGTAAGTCGCATCGATAATCGCGTCCAGATCGGCCTGCGGAATCGTATCGGCGACAAAGGGGGCGATGATCTTCTTAGCCAGATCGGCGTACGAAAGACCGGCCCAGGAGGCGATCTCTGCTTTGCTAAACTGTGGCAACTGCTCGGGAACGTAGAGCCCACCATCGGTCGCCAGACCGGCCAGCAACACCTCTTCGAAATTCAGCTTAGGGGCCAGACCACGGGTACTGATATATTTCATGTCACCTTCCTAACTTTCTGTCTGAACTAGAGAGCGATATTAGTTGGCATCCAGGGTTTCTACGCGGATCCGGGTCACATCACCCTTGACGGTATCCAGCCCCTCGATTGCCTTGATCGCAGCATTCATGCGCGCTTCTTTAACCACGTGGGTAAGAATGATGATCGGGACCAACTCATCATCGGTTTCACGCTGCACGATCGCATCGATGCTGATCTGCTGATCTGCCAGAATACGGGTAATATCCGCCAACACACCGGGGTTCTCCGCCGCCTGCATCCGCAGGTAGTAGGCCGTCTCAACCTCCTCCATCGGCAGCATCGGCATATCCGATAGCCGCGACGGATGGAACGCCAGGTGCGGCACCCGATTGTCGCGATCAGAGGTCAGGGTTCGGACCACATCAACCAGATCAGCAATGACTGCAGAGGCGGTCGGTTCGGCACCGGCACCGGCACCGTAGTAGAGCGTCGGGCCCACGGCATCGGCATCGACCAGCACCGCATTCATCACCCCATCGACATTGGCGATCAGCCGCTTCGCAGGAATCAGGGTTGGGTGTACCCGTAGCTCGATACCCGCGTCGGTACGCCGGGTAATCCCCAGATGTTTGATCCGGTAGCCCAACTCTTCCGCGTAGCTAACGTCTTCCGCGGTGATCTTGCTGATCCCCTCGGTGTAGGCCTTGTTGAACTGCAGCGGCACGCCAAAGGCAAGCGATGCCAGAATAGTCAGCTTGTGAGCGGCATCGATCCCCTCCACATCGAAGGTCGGATCAGCTTCGGCATAACCCAGCGCCTGCGCCTCGGCGAGTACATCCGCAAACGCCCGACCCTTGTCGCGCATCTCGCTGAGGATAAAGTTACCGGTACCGTTGATGATTCCGGCAACCCAGTTGATGCTGTTAGCCGCCAAACCTTCACGAATCGCTTTGACGATAGGGATGCCACCGGCCACTGAAGCTTCAAACGCCACCATCACATTCTTGCGCTGCGCCGCTTCAAAAATCTCGTTACCGTGAACCGCAATCAGGGCTTTGTTAGCGGTGACTACATGCTTGCCGTTGTTAATCGCCTCAAGCACCAGCTCACGGGCGATACCACAACCGCCAATCAGTTCGACAACCACATCAATTTCAGGATTACGCGCGACCTCAAAAACATCGGCAACGGTTTGAATACCGCTGGTATCCGCCAAGGGATTAGGGCGACGAGCACCAATCTGCTCGACTCGAATCACCCGACCGGCGCGACGCGAGATCTCTTCTTGATTGCGCTGGAGCACATTGAACGTACCGCTACCTACCGTACCCAGACCACAGATACCTACCTTCACCGGCTTGAAACCCATTTTTCGGTCCTTAATCGTTGAATATCGAGCGCCCATCGGGAGCGCTGCTCAAAAAGTCGGCTATTGTAGCAAACATACGCCAACCCTGGGTATGGCTGCTGGGGTTTTGGCGGGTTAAAACCCTGCACCAGACCGCTCGAAGCGAGATTAACTGTCGCGATAACGGTTTGGCAGCTGGATATGGAACTGAATCGCCAGTGCGCGCAGGGTAAAAGCGATCAGGAACGCGCCGATCAGGTCATAACTGCCAGGCAACGCCAGACTGCTCAGTGCCAGATAGGAGACCGCGCCTGCCAGGGCTGCGGTGACATAGAGCTCCGAGCTACTAAGCACCAGCGAACTGCCACAGAGCACATCACGGGCGATGCCACCAAAACTAGCGGTAACCACCCCCATGCAGACGGCGATCACCGGCGACACCCCGTTATCCAGCCCTATCTTGGTCCCGGCGACACAAAACAGCGCCAGACCTATCGCATCCATCCAGATCAGCGCCCGGGTTCTTGAGACCAGAAAGGGCGCAATCACATAGGTAACTGCCGAGGCGATCAGACAGATACTGATCCACTCCGGCTCTCGAATCCAAAATACCGGCACCTTGCCCAACAGCAGGTCACGCAGGGTTCCACCACCGAGCCCCGCTGCACAGCCGATCAGCATAAAACCGAGGATATCCATTTTTTGCCGTGCCGCGTCCAACGCGCCTGAAGCGGCAAAGACGGCCGATGCACTGAGTCCCATGATGTTGATCACCAGGGTCAGATCAATCTCGAACATAGGACTATCTCATCCTGTGGGTCGGAATTTATTCCGACAGTGCTAGCAGAGGAGCGGCCATATACGGGCTGAAGCCCGACCCACAAAAGAAACACAGCCCCCCTGTGGGAAGTGCTGCTGTTGCAGGAGCCTGGTAACGCTTACTTAAGCTCCAGCAGCTGGGCTTCGGCAATCTTTTTCTGCCACTTAGCAGGTCCGGTAATGTGTGCCGACTCGCCGCGAGAATCAACCGCAACAGTCACCGGCATATCGACCACATCAAACTCGTAGATTGCCTCCATCCCCAACTCAGGGAAGGCGATGGTTTTAGACGCCTTAATCGCCTTGGAGACCAGATATGCAGCCCCTCCGACAGCCATCAGATAGACCGACTTGTTATCCTTGATCGCCTCAATCGCCATAGGCCCACGCTCGGCCTTACCGATCATCCCCATCAAGCCTGTACTTTCGAGCACCTGACGGGTGAACTTGTCCATCCGCGTAGCGGTCGTAGGGCCGGCAGGACCCACCACCTCTTCACGCACCGGATCAACCGGGCCGACGTAGTAAATAAAGCGCCCTTTAAGATCGACCGGCAAGGCTTCGCCCGCATCCAGCATCCCGCAGAGCTTTTTATGCACCGCATCGCGACCGGTCAGCATCTTACCGCTGAGCAGAATCGTATCGCCGGTATTCCAGGTTTCGATATCGGCCTGGGTCACGGTATTGAGGTTCACCCGCCGCGTGGTTGCCCCGACCTCGAAGGTCACTTCTGGCCAATCACTCAATGAAGGCGCTGTTTGCAGATCAGGGCCGTTACCGGCCAGGGTAAAGTGGGCATGGCGGGTGGCAGCACAGTTAGGAATCATGCACACCGGCAATGAAGCGGCATGGGTCGGATAATCTTTGATCTTGATATCCAATACAGTGGTCAAACCACCCAAGCCCTGCGCGCCGATACCGAGCTGGTTGACTTTTTCGAACAGTTCCAGACGTAGCTCTTCAACCCGATTTTGAGCGCCACGTGCCTTCAGCTCGTGAATATCGATGGCATCCATCAACGACTCTTTGGCCAATACCGCGGCCTTCTCGGCGGTTCCACCGATGCCCAGACCCAGCATTCCGGGTGGACACCAGCCGGCACCCATGGTCGGCACGGTCTTGAGCACCCAGTCGACGATACTGTCGGAAGGGTTCAGCATCACCATCTTGGATTTGTTCTCAGAACCGCCCCCTTTAGCCGCGATCTGAACATCGATCTCGTCGCCCGGCACCACCGACATATGGATCACCGCCGGGGTGTTGTCCTTGGTATTGATTCGCGCGCCGGCAGGATCAGATAGGATAGAAGCGCGCAGCAAATTATCGGGGTTGAGGTAGGCACGACGGACACCTTCGTTGATCATATCCTCAACACTCATCGTCGCGTCCCACTGGATATTCATCCCGATCTTGATAAACACAGTCACTATACCGGTGTCCTGGCACAGCGGCCGATGGCCCTCGGCACTCATCCGCGAGTTGATCAGAATCTGCGCCATCGCATCCTTGGCGGCCTGCGACTCCTCTTTCAGGTAGGCTTCATGGACAGCTTTTACAAAATCAACCGGGTGGTAATAGGAAATAAATTGCAGCGCATCAGCAACGCTATCGATCAGATCGTCTTGGCGAATTACAGTCATGCTAGGGTCATCTCCTGTCGGCGGAAACCACGATCACCTGGACCGCAGGCCGTTTTAGATTTGTTTGGCAGGTGTAAGCCAGCGCAACGCGCTGACCAAAATCCGAAGCTAAGTATACACAATTCAGCTACAGCTTAAGATCTCGCTTTTGGTCTTAGACGCAACTCTACTCAAGCGCAATACCGCTGCGTGCACCTACCGGGCATGCATGACACATAAAGACTCCTGCACCCAAAATGGCCACTAACGACCCGCAAACACTTCAGCTATTCCCGCTCAAGAGAAACACAGCAGCGGTCGCTGGTTTTGCCTGGTAGCGACCGGTAATACTGGGGATAGGGAGGTTAAAAACTGGCCTGAAGCAGGCCAGGAGTCGTGTACAGTCATCGCGTAGAAAAAGATCGCGGCTGCGCGCAATCTATTCTTATTCGTTAAATGTCGCTCTTAGCTCCATGCGCCAAGCGTAAGTATGTTGGCGCATATCCTGTGAATACCAGGCTACCAGAGATGTGCCTAGCGAGCAGACTGACCATTACAAACATCAACAACACCGGATCGAAAGGTTCCGTTGCCAGTGCAAAAACGACGCCCGCAACGCCTACCTGAAATTTCAGGGGTTAATGGCATTGGCATGCAGGGGGAACTGAGGGTATAGAGACCCTCGGCTACCCGGTTAGGCGTTCTTGCCTTTCAAAAAAGCCACCCTACGTGGCATTAGTTTCGAAATCCGCTACTCAGCTAGCTTTACTGGGGAGACAAAGCCGTGAGGTTTAACAGCCAACACGGAACATTGCAGTTGCTCGAGAACGTCTTCTGCGGTATTACCGATGAATAATCCAGCGATGCCCGTGCGGGCCACTGTCCCCATCACCACCAGATCGGCCTGCAACTTCTTCGCCATTTCCGGTATGATCTCGGAGGCTGCACCGCGGCGCAAATGAAATTGAGGAGCAAGATGATCGTAAGCCTCTGTGCCCACTTGGTCTCTTAACTGATCGCGAAGGCGATGGAAGGCTCTTTCATGACGGGAACGCACACCTTCCACATATGTTTTGCTGGCTTCGTCTGGATTGTCGGCCCATAACTGCACCATCATCTCGGCAGGCGCATCCCAGACATGAATAAAATGCAATTCCGCAAAGTCTGGCAGCGCGAGCGAACTTGCAAGTTCAAGAATTTGTTGATTGAGGCTCTCCTCTACGAGGCCGGACAAGCGGTCCAGGTTAAAGTCAACTGCCGCCAGAATGCGCACATACTTCGACTTTTCATCTGGCCCCGTCAACCACACTTGGCAGGGGCACATCCGCAGCAACTGCATGTCGCTGCTTCCAAATAATCGTTCGATGAAATCAGGGTTTCCAGCGGGCTTAATCACCAAATCATACTTGTTGCGCAAAACGGCGCGAATTACTTCTAGAAACATTTGGCCAACCAACACCTCGATCTTTATATCTCGAGCATGCTGGTAGGGCGCGACCAGGGACTCCAGTTCGCTGAGGCGTTTACTCACCATGGCTGACTGTAAGTCGGTGGAGATAGGGCCGCCGGGGGGCATACAGATGCCTGCCGTGACGACCGGCACTACATCGACGACCGTCAGATCTGCCTGGTTATTTTCCGCCAGCGACACTGCCCGCGCCATTGCAGGCCCCGGCGCAATGGATGCCTCAGCGACGTAAAGGATGCTCTTGAGTTGTTTCATACCACGTGCCTCCATCTCTAGGCGCGACCAACATGCCCGCGCTGGGCATAACTATCTGGTCGAATGTTTGTTAGCTTTTCCGTTTACTTTCCAGCACGGGCGTGTAGCCCCACTCTCTTACGTCTTGGATCACTTGTTCGATATCTTCAGATGAAACATGAAGTATCTGCAGGGCCGTCGCGCCGAGGCGCAGGCTCGCTTCAATTGTTTCTGGATAGGCGTGAATTGCACCAGCGTCAAGCAGCCGTGTACTCGTTTCGAGGTCGCGCGCCCGCGCGATCACCGGCACCTGTGGACAGGTCCTGCCCAAATAGTTGATTGCGCTCAAAGACGTAGTGGGTCCGTCAACAGTAATCACGACCAGCGACGCGCGTTCCACATGAATGGCTGACAGCAATTCCGGATCGGAGATGTCACCGTACGAAACCGGATGCCCATCCGCCCTTCCATGCGCCACCCGTTTCGGATCGGTGTCAAAGGCCACGAACGGAACACCACTCGAATGCAACAGCACAGCGATGGTGTGGCCGACACGGCCATAACCGCCGATCACAACCTGTCTTTCCGGTGTTTCCAATAGCTCTGGAATCGCGGTAGCTTCGGCGTGCGGTGCGCGGCTCAGCCAAGCAGCAATGGGACCATTAAAGCGAATCAGCATGGCACCCACAATCATTGAGAGCAACACAGAGGTGATCGCAATCTGACCCAGTTGCATTCCGATTACGCTGGAATCCAACGCGATGGCAATGAGAGCAAGGCCGAATTCACCCCCAACGCTCAACAACAAGCCGGTGCGCCACGCGACTTGGGTGTCAACCCCGATCCTGCGGACGATCGCAGCGACAATCAGCGTCTTGCTCGCCAGAATGAGCAACGCGCCCAGTACGGTCCAGTGCCATATTGGTGGCATCGCGACCGGGTCGAAGCGCATGCCGATGCCGATAAAGAACAACCCAAGTAGCACATCTCGGAATGGGCGTATGCTCGATTCCACCTGGTGACGGAACTCCGTTTCCCCAAGCATCATCCCGGCAAGAAATCCCCCGAATGCCAGCGATAAGCCGAGGCTGCTCGTGGTCCACGCCGCGAGCAGGGCGACGAGCAGCACGGCTAATGTGAACATTTCAAGAGATCGGCGCTCGGAAATAAGATGAAACAGCGGGCGGAGCAGCCAGCGGCCGGCAAAGAACACGAGCGCAAACGCGAGAATGGCTTTCGCAAGCGCCCAGCCGAGTGTGCCTGCCAGTACATTCGCAGCGACCGAAATGCCCAGCACAGGTACGATCACCAGAAAAGGAACGGCAGTGACGTCCTGAAAAACAGACATAGCGAGTCCGAGGCGGCCGTGCTGAGTATTCTCTTCACCCTGCTCGGTCAACAGACTGGAAATAATGGTAGTCGACGACTGGGCGAAGATGGCACCGAACACGAATGCGGCGGCGACGGGAAGCCCTGCGAGCCACGTGATAACCCCGACGAGCAACGTTGTAAATACGACCTGCCCGGTTCCAAGCCCCAGCACCTGGTGCCGCAACGCCTGCAATTGCGGCAGGGAAAAATTAAGCCCAATTGTAAACAGCAGGAAGACGACGCCGAATTCGGCGAGCGTTTCGAGCCCCGCTATCGAGACCGTCGGTCCCAGCGTATACGGCCCGAGAATTACGCCCACCAGCAAGTACCCCAGGCTGGTCGGGACGTGCAGACGCTGGAATGTAAGCACGACAGCTATCGCCATGGCCAAAAGCAAGAGGATTTGTGTAAGATGCTCCATCATGGTATCAATCGCCGCAAAAGCCTAACGAGGCTGTCGAATTTATATAGCTTGGCCAACAAAGTCACTTTCATCCGACTCGCTTATCCCTGTTATTTAGCGTTTACGCCTGACACCGTATTATCCACACGATTATCAAGCCGTTTTTACTGCCCAATCAGCGCTCTGGGCCTTGCGCTCCTTTTATCGAAGAAGGTCACCTGGCGGCCCTTTTTCTGATTGGGATTGGTTTTGGGTATTTTACCGGGAGGAGCGCAGGCAGACCAGAGGCTGCGGGAGTTTTCCGACAGCCTCAACGCGGCAATACCCGGCAGACGAAGCTGTGTGGATTTTGTGCAACAATGTGCGAAGCAAATGCACAAAAGGCGCGCAGCTTTGGCTGTCCGACGAAAGCCTGCAGGACTGGAGCGAAGTTGATTGGCGTAGTTAGGTCATAGACAAGCTCATTGGCTGAACCTTAGATAAATTTACAGTGTTACGCGCTTGCCATAATTCGTAGTTGTCCAGCATGCTCAGCCAACTCTCAGGAGAGCGCCCGAGCACCTTGGATAGCCTCAGAGCCATTTCAGGTGAAACGCCACTTTTGCCTTTGAGTACACGGCTTAGCGTCGATGCTGCTACACCTAGGTGGCTTGCCAAATTACGACAGCTGGCACCCTATGGTTCCATATAAATGGATTCGCTGAATTCGCCTGGATGCGGCGGGTTGTGCATAGTCATTAGTGATAATCCTCATGGTTAAGGATCTACCCATTTCCATCCCTAAACTCGAAAGTGACACGCCAGTTGCCACTGACAGATATAGACCAAACACCAGCACGGTCTCCCTTCAATGGGTGAAGTGCGACGTCTGGGATATCGACATCTTCTATCATATGCGCAGTGTCACGAGCAGCTAGTTGCATGCGTAGTTTCTTGGCATGCTGCGCCTGAATATTTTATGTGATTAGTTGAACGAAGCCGCTCCGCGGCAGGGTAATCTCTTTTCCATACTTCTCAGGGTAGTCATTACTTATGAGGAGCACTCCCATGAAAGAAAAACACCCACCGTTTCAATCATTTATATCAACAGCCTATTGACGAATTCACGCTGCAAGGTAAAAGCCTCCGGACCATCGAGATGTATTCACCCTCTCTGCGACAGCTAGCCGATTTCTTCGACTGCTGCCCGGATCATCTGACCACGGACCAACTTAAAGTCTTCTTCTTGCATGTGGCGACCAACCTGTCCTGGAGCCATGTCAAAATAGATCGCAACGCCATTCAGCATGTCTACCGTCATGTGCTGAGCCGGCCGTGGCAATGGGTTGATATCGTCAAGCCACCGAAGCTCCAGCCACTGCAAGATGTCCTGCCCGTAGAAGAAGTCGCCGCACTGATCGGCGCGACCCGAAAATACTCCTATCAGGTCTACTATCTGACAAGCTACAGCATGGGACTGCGGCTGCTTGGGGCCAATCGCGGGCATCCTTGTTGCGCTGGCTAACACCGTCCCTTACGCCTGTTAAACCACGCGACTCAGGAAAATGTCCGCTTAAGAGAATCTGGGCTGATGCTAGCAAGCCAATGGCCAAAGCGGAGCAATCCAGCGGAACGCCGCGAGCTAAGCTCTCCATAGAGTTCTGAGAATACCCGCCAGGGTGGCCGGCAGGCACACTTAAAGCGGGACCAGACAACCGCTAAACAGCACCCCAAACGCCAGCAGCAAACGACCCGTTTTCGGGGTCAAAGAAACCCGTTGCTGCGCGGGCACAGCCAGCAACCGAACCAACTCGGGCAACAGCAGTAGACTGGGCAGCAGCGGCCACAACCGTAATAACAATCCTTGCTGCCATAACAGCAGCGCCAACAGATAGGTCAGCCCCAGCATCAGCAGATACAGCTTAGCGGCCGTTTTAAAGCCCAAACGAACCGCCAGTGTCAGCACACCCTGGCGGCAATCTGTCTCCCAATCGCGCAGCTCATTGCTTAGCAATAGCAGTGCCACCAGCATACTCACCGGAAAAGAGAGCCAGACGATCGTCCAGGACAGCGGCGCACCCATCGCATGGTAAGCGCCCACGACCATCAGCACCCCCATCAGCCAGAACACCAGCGGCACTCCCAGCCCGCGACGTTTGTAATGGATGGGTTCGGTGGTGTAACCGAGCGCGCCCAGCAACCCTAGCAGGATAACCCCCAGCAGCGACCAACCGACAGCAGCAACCAAGACCGCTCCGACCAGAAAGCTCAGCCCAATACAGCACAGCCCCCAGCGGGTATGGCGGCGAATAACCGCCCGCACCGAGCGATAGGACTCCCCCTGCAACAGCGGCAGGTCGCTCTGATCATTGATCAGATTCCCCCCGGCCTGCAGCAACAGTCCCGCCAGTACGATGATTACCGCGCGCAGGCCGCTGCCCTGATCTGCCAATAGCGCTAGGGCAACCCCCAGACCACAAGAGACCAGCGCCACAACCAGCGAAAAGGGGCGCAATGATTGCGCCAGTGAAGGCGGCTCGATCACCGCAGCCTGAGCCGAAACCTGAGAAGGGTTCAAATTTTGTTACCGAGCAGGCGCGTTGGCCAGATCGCGCATCAACAGCGCATAGTCCATATCTGTATTGAACGGCGCGGGGATACGGACAATATGGCCGTTGCCGGGTGCCGCAGCAATCTGTTCGCCTTTGCGATTTTCGAGCTGATCCAGGTTGAAGCGAACATTACCCTGCGGGGTCATCAGTTCAACGCTATCACCCAGTTCAAAGCGGTTTTTTACGTCGATCTCCAGCATCTCACCATCGCGGCGCATCACCTCGCCAACAAACTGCTGGTGGACACCGATTGAGTTGCCGGTCTCGTAGTTCTGATACTCATCATGGACATGGCGACGATAGAAACCTTCGGTGTAGCCGCGGTTGGCGAGGTTCTCCAACACATCCATCAGACCGCGATCGAACGGCTTACCCGCAGCCGCATCGTCGATCGCCTGGCGGTAAGTCTGCGCAGTACGGGCAACGTAATAATGGGATTTGGTCCGGCCCTCGATCTTCAGCGAATGCACCCCCATCTCGGTCAGCCGCTGCACATGCTGGATCGCCCGCAGATCCTTGGAGTTCATGATATAGGTGCCGTGCTCATCTTCGAACGCGGGCATGTACTCCCCTGGCCGAGTAGCCTCCTGCAGCAGGACTATTTTGTCTGAGGGTTTACCGACCCCTAGCTGCGGCTCGCCGTCCGCCGGTTCTGCTAAATCGGCTTTCGGATCAAACGGCTGTACCGGGACGATATCGCCCGCCTCATTCTCTTTGCCTTCATGCACGTCGTACTTCCAACGGCAGGCGTTGGTGCAGGCGCCCTGGTTAGGGTCGCGGTGATTGATATAGCCCGACAACAGACAACGACCGGAATAGGCCATGCAGAGCGCACCGTGAACAAACACTTCCAGCTCCATCTCCGGGCAGCGCTGACGGATCTCTTCGACCTCATCCAGCGATAGCTCACGCGACAGAATCACCCGTTCCACCCCAACACTGTGCCAAAACTTGACCGAGGCCCAGTTCATCGCGTTGGCCTGCACCGACAGATGAATCGGCACCTCCGGCCAGCGCTCACGCACCATCATGATCAGGCCGGGATCGGACATAATCAGCGCATCGGGCTTCATCGCCACCACCGGCTCCATATCGGCCATATAGCTCTTGAGCTTGGCGTTGTGTGGAGAGATATTGCTGGCGACGTAAAACTTTTTACCCTGGGCATGCGCGATATCGATACCCTCTGCCAGATTTTCGAGTTTAAACTCATTGTTACGCACCCGCAGGCTATAACGAGGCTGACCCGCGTAAACCGCATCGGCACCGTAGGCGAAGGCGTAGCGCATATTTTTCAGGGTGCCGGCCGGCGACAATAATTCTGGAGTAAACATCAAACATCTCGATTTATAACAAACTGGAATTTAAACTAAAAAGACTTGAGCCTCAGGAATTCTCAACCGATACAGACTCAGATTTAGGCTCAGACTGATTCTGATGACTGCGTTCTGGGGACAATGCTATATCAAACAACGGCGTATAGATCGACCCCGTAGCACCCGGCTTACTCTGATACAGCACCACTGAATCGACCAAGGATGACTGATCAAGCAGCGGCCAGGACTCGGCATCAGCAGCAGCGGCACCTAGCGGCAACCGGCCCAAGGTAACATGCGGCCGATAGCGGTCATCATCCAGCGGCGACCCAACCTGCTCTGCTATCTCAGCAACACACTGCTGCAGCTGGATCAGCTCTGGCCCACAATGCGACAGTGCCGCAAGTACCGCCAACTCGGAATTCACCTGCAGATAATCGACTCGATCCAGGTGCAGCTGAAACGAACACTGATCGCGCAGCAGCCTTCGCGCCTGATGCTCTAGCGTAGCAACCTGATCGAGGCTAATCTCACCCAAAAAACACAGGGTCAGGTGATAACTACTGGAGTCTGACCAATTTACATGACGCTGGCTATCAAAGCCGCCGAGGGTATCGGCAAAATTTGCCAAACGCAGAACCGCAGCACGCTTGAGCGGTACAGCAAGAAAGGATCGAATGGTCATACAGGAAAGCGGTGCAGACTGGCTTTTAAAATGACAGACATCACTGTTTCACCTGTTCGAGAGACAATCAAGTGTGGTCGAGACGCACTGCCGCATCAGAAACAGAGCCATCAGCCTAATCATCATTGCGCCGTCTTGGTGGAGTTAGTAGCGGCGGCAGTGCTGCGCTGTAACAACTCGATCTGGCCACCCAGCCGCAACAACTCCGTATTGACCTGCTTGCGAAAGCTATTAATCGCCGCAATTGCCTGCTCATGCTCCTTAACCGAAAGCGCTAGTGCTGTGGGGATAGCGGGATTGTCTCGGATCGTTTTAAGCTGCTTCTCAAGCTGCAGCATCTGGCTGTCCTGGATCGAATCCAGCTCTTGATTAGCCTGGTCCCGCAACTGCAAGCGACTGCCGAGATCGGTCAACCGCAGCTGCAAAGAACTTTCCAAGTCCGTCAAGACACGCTGCAATGAGGCTTGCTGCTGAGCGAGTTTTTTAAGTTCCGTCCCAGCTTTCTCCAGTCCCACCTGCGCCTGTTTTAGCTGGGCATCAAGCTCAACCGATTGTTTTCCTAAGTCTTCCGACTGTTTGTCCAACGTCGCCAGGGTCTGGTCAATTTCGGCAATTTTTGGCTTATTGCGCTGATATGCGACAGCCCAGAGTTTAGCCAGCTCGGAATCGACATGTTTTAGCCGTTTCTCGCCACTCAGCATGAACTGCTTAATTTGCGCCTGCAGGGCCGCACCTGATTTATTCGCATTTTCATCGGTAGCGCTTATTAGGCCTTCAAGGGCTGCCAGACGTTGATTAGAGTCGATCAACTGCTTCTGCAATTGATTGATATGCTCCGCTCCCCAATAACCCGCCCCCCCCATTACCAGCATCAACAATAGCAGCAACCAGTTGAAGAATCGCCCGTTACTGGGTTGAGGCGCCGTCGCAGACCCTGTAGATAGCTGCACGGTCGCCTTACCGGAAGCCTGGTTCAAGGTTGGAATAGCGGTCTGATCCAGGGCATCCCGAGCAGGACCCAGCTCGGGGATATGGTTAAACTCTTCGTCACGCGTCACGGGGTACGGGGCTCCACACTACAGCTATGGCAGATCGGGGTTCTGGCAAGATCAACTATACAATCGTATTCAACACACGCTGCAAAGACTCTGCGGCCTCATGCCCTCGATCGGTTAGATAACCGCCATCGGGCTGACTGGTCATCCCTTTATCAAACAACCGTTGGGCAGCTGCTACCACATCCACCGGTGCTTCGTGGTGGATTTTTAAACCTGCCTGCAACGAAGTCAGGTCAAAGCGTGCTAACAGTTCCAACTCAGCAATGGTATCCGCTGCGAATCGTCCACTCATGAGATTACACCCCTTTAAATTTAAGCGCTCAGCATAAACATCTGGCTGCAAATGCTCAACAGCTATTCCGACACTCTGCAATAGCGTCGCACAGAAACAAAAAAACCCCGGTCATGCCGGGGTTTCGACGAGCGTTTTAGATGCTGTCGGGTAAGGAGCAGCCATTACTGGCCACCCCTCCCCTAAGAACCGTACGTGCGAGTTTCCCCGCATACGGCTCAAGCCTTTACAAGCCTAGTTCCGGAACTAGACCAGCAACAAACCTTCAACCTTTTGGGGGAAAAGGGTCATTTCCGTAAGAATCTTTCTCACGAATTTTCCCATCTCGTCCGTGTACTAAAACTTCACTCCGTTGGTTTTTTGCAATGTCGCGTGCTGCTTTTTGAGCGTCAGCTTGGGTTGAGTGATGAGAGGTATCTTTCGAATTACCTGCACCACGGACTGCCCAACCGTCGTCTCGCTTTACTACATGCTGATTTTTGCCTGCCATGAGGAAGTCCTCTATACAATGAAATCACTGTATATTTTAACAGTAAAAACCAACAACACAACAAGCTACAAACCAAACCGGCGCAATTGTTGAAACTCACGTCGATTTACTTCCAAAACAGCTAATTAGCGGCTGCTGAGTGCAGTTTACGATGGCAATTAGGGTGCACCAACACCAAGTTCTCCAGCTTATCGCTCCCTCCTCTATGCCGCCCTATGACATGATGAACATTCCACCCCGTCTCGAACGTGATCAACTGCTTGCACAAAGGACAGCGTTTCGACTGTCGATTCCAAAGCTGATGCGTTTTCCGCCTACCCTGCTCTGAGTTTCTCCAAGCCCGCTCTAAGCGCTGTTCGAAGTATTCCTCATAAGCCGGATCATACGGATTGGCCTCTGCCTTGATCTTGGTATGCCGCTTGATTGGCGTATCGCTAGCGTACAGCAAAGAGAGCCGCTGCCCGCTAGGGGCGATACCTTGGAAAACCCAGTTGCGCGTTTTCACTGTCTTAAAGTACTTACCTCTAATCCAGCGTTTACGACGTTTTTGATGACGTCGCTTGCACCACTGCCAAAGCATCTTCCAGATGCGGTAATCCACGTAGTTGAACGTCTCTTTAGCCACAACAGAGCGATGGTAGTTGGCCCAACCCCGAATCATCGGATTGAGCTTATCTATGACCCACCACGCTGGCTTGGTCTTGTTGCCGTTCAGTACGCTCCTCACATTAGCCAAAAACGTCTTTAAGTTTTTATGAGAAGGCTTTATCAGGCACTTCCCATGATACTTACGAACATTTTGACCGAGGAAATCAAACCCCGCCTCAATGTGCGTTATCACGGTCTTCTCCGGCGAAAGAGAAAGTCCCCGCCGAGCCATGAAGGCCTCAACAAGAGGTTTAACTTCATCAACCAACAGATCCCGAGAGATACCGGTGATGATAAAATCGTCCGCATAACGCACGTAGTTAACCTTTGTCTTGTAGCTGGCTTTGGTGTTCTTCCGCCCAAACTGGGCTTCCAACTCCTTTTCCAAACCATCAA
This sequence comes from uncultured Neptunomonas sp., assembly GCA_963974645.1. Lineage (GTDB taxonomy): Bacteria > Pseudomonadota > Gammaproteobacteria > Pseudomonadales > Balneatricaceae > Motiliproteus. The sequence continues at coordinate 24,342 of CAXBEA010000012.1, forward strand.
GTGCTAGGTTGGCCAACACCGGAGAAATTATTCCTCCCTGCGGTGTACCGGCCTCTGTTGGGCGAAGAATATTAGATTCCATATATCCCGCCTTTAGCCATTTCCGGAGAATCGTCCTGTCCATAGGGACATTAGCGATCAACCAGTCGTGACTGATGTTATCAAAGCAGCCTTTGATATCGCCCTCCAAAACCCACTCCGAAGAATGAGCCCGGCTGAGATTCACAAAGCATTGCTCAATGGCATCTGCCGTGCTTCTCATCGGACGGAACCCATACGAGTTGCGATCTGCCGTCGTTTCCGACACAGGCTCCAGTGCGAGCAGGTATAACGCTTGCATTGCACGGTCCAGCATCGTTGGTATCCCTAGCGGTCGGCGTTTACCGTTCGCTTTCGGGATATAGACTCGACGTAGTGGCTTCGGCTTGTAGCCTTGGCGCGTTAGTCGGGCGATCGCTTCCCATTTGGTTATCGGTGTATCCCAAAGCTCACCATCAACTCCGGCAGTTTTCTTGCCTCGGTTTTCAGTGACTCGTTTAACGGCAACAGCTTTTGCCGAAAACGAGTGTACCAACATACGTTGCAGAGCTTTTACCCTGCGCCGCTGCTGGTTCTTTGTCGCCTTCGCGATTCGTACCTGTAGCTCTCTCACCTGACGATGACAGGTTTCCCAGTTAATCGTATGCCAACTATCGGCAAGGCGGGAGAACGCAGGTACTTCTATTGATGTACTCATCTTGCTGTCCTCCAGAGGAATTCCCGAGAAGCAGCGAGCACAGACCCCTAGCGGAGTGTGATTTCACTACCCCGCCAAGGAATTTATTTGTTATGGACGCAGCCTTTTCAGCCACGCTCAATGCTCTAGTTAGCTTTACAAGCTTTCACGCGAGTAAAGACCTGTCGGAAGTGGGCGCTGTTTCCAGTCAGGGCAAAGTTTGAACCCCTATCCTGTCGATTACAGACAGGCCTTCGCTTTTTCCGATTTCCTATACCCGCACCCCCATCAGCCTTTCTTGCGATTGGCCTGCCATTGCTGGCGGAGATACGGGCTTACCGAGTTCCAGATCTCTCACATGAGTGGGTTAGGTTCTGCCTATTCACCGGTGACTTGATTGTCAGCGTATTCCCAGATGTAAAAGGAATAACCAGTCACGCACCATTTTGGTCAAAGCCTATCAGCAACTTTGGCTCCATGCGGTTGACGGTGTTTATCAGCAGTTCACGTACGTTAACCATGCCACCCAGCCTAGCGCCTCAGCCGCGTGTTGCTCGCAGAATCTGCATGCTGCCTCACGGCAAGCACGCACCACATAATGTGGGGCTACATTCTAAGGAAGCTTCGCACAAAACCGTTACCGGTAATGCACTATCCATAGGCTACTATTGGCTAAACAATAGGTCTCGCTACCAAGTCAAAATTCAACGAGGTGAGACAATGAAAGAAATGGCTTACGCCGGTAGTACTAGCCTAAGCATTCAAGACACGAGTATCCCTGCTACATCGATTCCAAAAAGAACAGAATCTTCAGCATGATGATTTCACATCCTTGCGGATGGGAGGGCATTGGCCATACCAATACCGGCTCAGATCACCCTCTCGTAGGAGGGGAGTCCGATATCCGGGCTTAATATGGCCCGGATATCGGGTATTAAATGGCTATTTTCTGCGGATAAAGCAACCACCAGCACATGCATGGTGGTTGCTAGAGTAGTTCCGCTAGGCTAGCTACCTACACGACTCTCGTCGCACTACATCATTCCGCCCATACCACCCATACCACCCATGCCGCCCATACCGCCCATATCGGGCATGCCACCGGCTGCATCCGCTTCTGGATGATCGGCAATCATCGCTTCAGTCGTGATCATCAGGCCCGCAATAGAAGCCGCTGCCTGCAGTGCGGAACGGGTCACTTTAGCCGGGTCAAGAATACCCATCTCCAGCATGTCACCGTACTCACCGGTTGCGGCGTTGTAACCGAAGCTGCCCGTACCGGCTTTAACCTTAGCCAGCACTACAGAATCTTCCTCGCCCGCGTTCTTAACGATCTGACGCAGAGGCGCTTCCATCGCCCGACAAGCCAGCTTAATGCCGACAGTCTGGTCATGGTTATCCCCTTCCAGTGCTTCGATGCTTTGCAGTGCGCGAACCAGCGCAACACCACCACCGGCAACCACACCCTCTTCAACCGCAGCGCGGGTTGAGTGCAGTGCGTCTTCAACGCGTGCCTTCTTCTCTTTCATCTCAACTTCTGAGCCCGCTCCGACTTTGATTACGGCAACACCGCCAGCCAATTTGGCAACACGTTCCTGCAGCTTCTCCTTGTCGTAATCAGAAGAAGTATCAGCGATCTGAGCACGGATCTGACCCACGCGCGCTTCGATTGCAGTGTGCTCGCCGATACCATCAACGATAACGGTATTTTCTTTGCTGATCTGGATTTTCTTGGCTTGACCCATATGCTCCAGAGTCGCTTTCTCCAAGCTCAGACCAACCTCTTCAGAGATCACTGTACCGCCAGTCAGGATCGCGATATCTTCCAGCATCGCCTTACGACGATCACCAAAACCTGGCGCCTTAACAGCAGCTACTTTAACGATCCCACGCATGTTGTTAACAACCAGAGTCGCCAGCGCTTCGCCCTCAACATCTTCAGCAACGATCAGCAACGGACGTGAAGATTTAGCCACCGCTTCTAGCGCTGGTAGCAGATCACGGATATTGGAGATTTTCTTATCAACCAGCAGGATGTACGGGCTTTCCAGCTCGATTGACATGTTTTCCTGATTATTGATGAAGTAAGGAGACAGGTAACCCCGGTCAAACTGCATCCCTTCAACCACGTCCAGCTCGTTTTCCAGACCTGAACCTTCTTCGACGGTGATAACACCCTCTTTACCCACCTTGGCCATCGCTTCAGCGATGATATCGCCTACCGAGCTGTCGCTGTTGGCGGAGATCGTAGCTACCTGAGCAATTGCCTTGGCATCGGCACAGGGGGTCGCCATCTTCTCAATCTGTTTAACCACCGCAGCCGCCGCTTTGTCGATACCGCGCTTGAGATCCATAGGATTCATGCCCGCAGCAACAGACTTAAGACCTTCGCTGACAATAGCCTGCGCCAATACGGTCGCAGTGGTGGTGCCGTCACCAGCCACATCGTTAGCCTGGGAAGCAACTTCCTTGACCATCTGTGCGCCCATGTTTTCAAACTTGTCTTTCAGCTCGATCTCTTTGGCAACCGAAACACCATCTTTAGTGATGGTCGGCGCGCCAAAGGACTTATCCAGGACCACGTTACGACCCTTAGGTCCCAGTGTGGTTTTCACGGCGTCAGCCAGAACATTTACACCCGCCAGCATCTTGCTACGAGCGGCATTTCCAAACAGTACGTCTTTAGCAGCCATTGTTATAAATTCCTATCTCTAAATCGTTTCAGTGTTTCGCGGTATAGGCGCAGAGGAGCGGCTTATACCAGCACACCCATGATGTCGCTCTCGTTCATGATCAGCAGCTCTTCACCGTCAATCTTAACGGCATTACCCGCGTACTGACCGAACAGAACCGTATCGCCAACCTGAACATCCATAGGCTGAACCTCACCGCTCTGCAGGATACGACCCTTACCCGCAGCAACAATGACACCCTGAGTCGGCTTCTCGGCCGCAGAACCTGGCAGTACGATACCGCCAGCGGAAGTGGTCTCTTCTTCTTTACGACGAACTACGACGCGATCGTGAAGTGGACGAATGCTCATTTGCGTTAGTCTCCTGATTTTCAAACAAAAAAGTCGATATCGACTTGGGCGGTGTATACAGAGGGATACCCCTCACAAACGATGCAGAGATAAATGGGGCCGTAAAAAACGAATTCAACTGCTGAGGGATAAATTTGTTAACAAACTCGCCTCGAGGGAAAGTGTCTGTTGAGATGGCGTGAAGCGAAAAACCTATCAATCGTCACGACGATACTCACCGTCAATCGTTCGACCGCCTTGAGATGAGCCCGGCGGAGAGATAGGCGCCTGACCGTCGTCCCTCTCCGGCTGACTGCTCCGATCCTGGTCGAAAGAATCCTGACCAAAAGAGGAACGATCGCGGCCTCCTTGGGTGCCCTGCATCTGCTGCGCAGCGACAACGGTAAAATGGCGCAGCAGAGGCTGAACCATCGCCTTACGAGTAACGGGAAACAGGCAGCAAAAACCGAAAAAATCTGTCACAAACCCGGGAGTAATCAGTAAAGCGCCACCAACAGCAAGCACCAACCCTTCGACCATCTCCTGCGCCGGAAGCTCTCCGCTATCCATCCGCGAGCGCGCTCGCATCAGCGTCGACAATCCTTGCTGGCGTAGCATGTTGACGCCAATAAATGCCGACAGCAATACCAAACCGATGGTATACCAAGCCCCAATTGCCTGACCGACATTGATCAACAGCGTAATTTCAACAATGGGTATGATCACAAACAACAACAATAAGAAACGCATGATTAGCCTCAGCTCAAGGGTATAACGCTCAAATGGTATAGAAAAAAACGCTGCTAAACCTCAAACTTTAGCAATAGTGAAGCACTCATGTATTTCGCAGCGCAACAAATTATCATTGAATACACTACAAAATAATCATAATATACGTGTTGCGCTGCAACATTTATCTGCTTGGCAGCCTCTCTATACCGCACTTTTAGCACACTACAAACCAGCTAAACCTGGGGTTAAACCTGGGGTTAAACCTGAGTCCGATACATACCGGACCCCTGTTGAGGTCATATTATGAACCTGCAAGACAAAATTATTGTTATCACCGGAGGCGGTCAAGGACTAGGCCGCTCTATGGCTCTTTACCTGGCCGACAAAGGCGCCATCCCTGCGCTCATCGACATGAACCCGCAAGCGCTTGACGAGACAGTCGGTCTTTGCCTTGAAAAAGGGATCGAGGCACGCGCCTACGTGGCCAACATTGCCAACGAAGATGAAGTTGAAGCCACCTTTAGCAAGATCGTTGCGGACTGCGGTTCGATCGATGCACTGGTCAACAACGCAGGCATCACGCGCGATGGCATGTTCATTAAGGCTAAAGATGGAGAGATCGTTAAACGGATGTCTCTAAGCAGCTGGCAGCAGGTGATCGACGTCAACCTGACAGGGGTCTTCCTGTGCGGCCGTGAAGCAGCCACCAAGATGATCGAAGCGGGCAAGCCCGGCGTAATCATCAACATCTCCAGCATCTCGCGCGCCGGCAATATGGGTCAGAGCAACTACAGTGCGGCCAAGGCCGCGGTAGTCGCTCTGACCACCACCTGGGCCAAAGAACTGGCGCGCTTCGGTATCCGTACCGGCGCAATCGCTCCTGGTTTTATCGGCACCGAGATGGTGTTGAGTATGAAGCCAGAAGCGCTGGCTACGCTATCCAAGATGATTCCAGCCAAGCGCCTAGGCACTCCTGACGAGATCGCCTCGGCCATCGCTTTCATCCTTGAAAATGAGTATTTCAGTGGTCGGGTTATCGAGGTTGACGGCGCTCTGCGGCTGTAATTTCCAACCGTACCAGGCCAATTAAAAAACCGCTGCCAGCGGTTTTTTTTCGCCCGATAATCCCACTAGCTGATACCCAGCCTCTTCAGCTTCTCGCCCAAACCCTCACCAACTGCTAAAGTCAGCGCATGACAACAGCCTCAACGACCGAACCCTCAACAGAACCCTTCACGAAAGCCCAGCAGATCTGGCAAGTTCTAAATCTAATCCCAAGCGGCAAGGTGGTCAGCTATGGTCAACTGGCCGAAGCAGCCGGACTGCCTGGCTACGCCCGTTTTGTCGGTTCCACGCTAAAAAAGCTTCCCGAAGGCAGCAGACTGCCTTGGCACAGGGTAATCAATAACAGTGGCCAGCTCAGCTTCCCGCACGACAGCTTGAAATTCTTAGAACAAAAACAACGGCTGCAAAGCGAAGGGGTGATTTTCGTTAACAACCGGATCCGCATGTCCGAGTACCGCTGGCAGCCCTGATTAATTCATTTTGGAAAGCTGAAGCTCTCATTTCGGCAAGCTGAATGACTCCTTGCGGTAAGAGAGCAAAAATAGCTCCTTGACGGTTTCCTGCATCCGCGCTCCGCTGACTTGCAGGTCAGCCAGGCAAAGCTCACCACTGGCAAACAGCGCCTTCAACCGCTCTGCACCCCATTCAATCACGACTTTGCCGGTACGGCTGTCGCTGACTTGAAGCAATGGCTGCTCACGCTCAAGCCAGGCGTTAACGATATAGATCATGGCAATATCCCCTGCGGTTAAAAGTGACTGCAGGATACAATTCATAGGCTCTAAATGCAAATGATTATCATTTGATTCGATTAGATATGAGCTTTCCGACTTTCTTTTGCTCGGCCGACACGCCACGCCGACCGTTCCAAGGCGCGACCCAATAGAGCATCAGCATCCCAGGCAACGCGATCAGCGCACAGAGCAGAAAAAACTGGGTATACCCCACGGATTCAATTAGATAGCCGGTACTGGCATTGGCAAAAGTTCTCGGAATACTGGCCAAGCTGGTGAACAACGCTAACTGGGTCGCGGTAAAACGCTTATCTGACAGGCGCGCCATAAAGGCGACAAAGGCCGCCGTTCCAAGTCCGACGCCGAAATACTCGAACGCGACGACGACAAACAATGCCATCCGGTCATGACCAATCTCGGCCAAGGCCGCAAAGCCAAGAATCGAAACTAGCTGTACCACACCAAAAATCCACAGCGAACGATTAATCCCCAGCTTAATCATCGCCACCCCGCCGACCAGACCACCAACAATCGAAGCCCCGAGCGAGGCGGACTTAGCGATAGTGCCTATCTCGGTCTTGCTAAAGCCGAGATCCAGATAAAAAGGGGTCGACAACGCTGTAGCCATGCTGTCGCCAAGCTTATACAGCAGAATAAACAGCAGCGCTGCCAGGGCGGTGCGTACCGAGCTGCGAGAAAAGAACTCATGAAAGGGCTCAACCACCGCCTCCCGCAGGGTTAAGGGTGCAGTACAACCCTCAGGCTCCGCCACGCAGACACTGGTCACTAGTCCCACCAGCATAAAGGAGGCCACCACCAGATGGACAGTCTCCCAGGGCAACTGATCAGCAAGGATCAGTGCCAGCGAGCCAGGCACCAGACTTGAAAATCGGTAGGCATTAACAAACAATGAGTTACCAAGCCCCAATTCTTCATCCGATAAAATTTCGCGGCGATAGGCATCCAGCACGATGTCCTGGGTTGCGCTGAAAAAGGCGACCGCAAAGACCACATAGGCAACAGAGACTATCGAATCGGTTGGATTGAACAACGAAAAGGTGGCGATCGAAACCAATAGCGCCAGCTGGGTAATCAGCATCCAACCCCGGCGCCGACCAAACAGCGGTGGCACATAACGATCCAGCGCAGGCGACCAGAGGAACTTCCAGGTGTACGGGAAAGCAACCAGCGAAAACAGCCCTATCGTTTCCAGGCTAACGCCCTGGTCACGAAGCCAGGCAGGAATCAGCTGATAGAGAATGTACAGCGGCAGACCGGACGAAAAGCCAATAAACAGGCAGACCAGCATCCTGCGATTAAAAATGGTCTGCCACAGCGTATCAGGCAAGAGGCGTATTCCCGGTAGGTGGCTATTAACCTGAGTGCGCATCCATGCGCAACTCTACTAGATCTCTAGGGCTAAATAGAGCTTTAAATGGATCTGGATTAATCGCGAAAATTAGTAAACTGCAGCGGCACATCAAACTCTTCCGCCCGCATCACCGCCATCGCCTGCTGCAGGTCATCGCGCTTCTTGCCGGTTACCCGCACCTGCTCACCCTGAATCGCCGCCTGCACCTTGAGTTTCTGGTCCTTGATCAACTTAACCAGCTTCTTCGCGGTAGGCTGATCTAAGCCCTGACGCAACAGCACTTGCTGCTTGACCTTCATCCCAGTGGTAACGAAAGGTTGAACATCCAGCGCCTTGACATCGAGCTTACGGGCAATCATCTTGGCGCGTAAAATATCGCGCATCTGCTGCAGCTGAAAATCGCCCTGCGCGGTCAGGGTGATCTCGGTATCATTCAACTCAAAACTCGCATCCACCCCTTTAAAATCGTAACGGGTAGTGGTTTCACGGTTGGCCTGATCGACAGCATTTTTAACTTCGTGCATGTCCAGTTCAGATACCACATCAAATGTCGGCATGATTGCTCCTCAGGATTGGTTGGTATGAGCGGGCACAGATGGCACAATAAACGGCTCGTTAAATGTCGCTGTATTGTCGTTGTAAGTTCGGTGACCGACCCAAGAAGCGGATGATTTTATACCACTCACCCATGCATTACACCCAAACAACGCTATGATAACGCCCCCTACCGAACGCTGGCATATCCTCGGCGCAGGCGCCATCGGCAGCCTCTGGGCTTGCCATCTGAGCCTTGCTGGCCATCCGACAGCGTTAATTCTGCGCAACGCCTCGAGGCTACGCAGCTTCATCAACCCGATTCAACTTCGAGAGCAGAACTCCGAGCGCTCAATTAAGCTTACCGCTGAACTGGCCAACAACAGCGAGCCGATCCATAGACTGCTGGTGACCACCAAAGGTTACGACACCCTGAATGCGATTGACTCGATTCAGCACCGCTTAAGCAGCGCTAGTCTGATCCTGTTATTACAAAACGGGATGGGGCAACAGCAGCGACTGGCCGATAAACTCGCCGAACCACGGCCGGATATCGCCATCTATACCGGCATCACCACCGAGGGGGCTTATCGGGAAAGCCCGCAAACACTGGTTCACGCCGGCCGGGGTGAGAGCTGGCTGGGGCCCATCAATGCTGCTGCACAGCAGCGTGGCGCTGCGGCTCTCGATAGCCTGCTGCAGCTGGGATTAAAAACCGGTTACGACCAGCAGATAGTACAGCGGCTGTGGCAAAAACTGGCCATTAACGCCGCCATCAACGGTTTGACCGCCATTCACGGCTGCCAAAACGGCCGGTTGGTAAGCGATCCAAGTTACCGCAGCCAGATGCAACGACTCTGCAACGAAGTCGAGCAGCTGGCGGCAGCACTGAACCAACCGCTGTTTAATCGGCCGTTGATCGAGGTTGCCTTGGAGGTAGCCACAGCCACGGCGGCGAACTATTCGTCGATGCTCCAGGATGTCCGCAACCAGCGCCCTACCGAAATAGACACGATTAACGGCTACATCTGCCGCCAAGCCGAACAACTCGGCATCAGCACCCCACACAACCAAGCGCTGGTCAGCACCCTCGCCAGCCTTCAGACAACAGCCAGCGAGAACTAACCATGGGCAACCGACTCTCCAAAATTTATACCCGTACCGGCGATACCGGCACTACAGGACTCGGTGACGGCTCCCGTATCGATAAAGATGCGGATCGAATCGAAGCCATCGGCGATGTCGATGAACTCAACAGCTGTGTCGGGATACTCTGCTGCGAACTGCGTCCAACCGACGAAGTGCAAGTCCAGTTGGCCAGCGAACTCTACGAGGTACAGCAGAATCTATTCAATCTGGGCGGAGAGCTCGCAGTACCGGGCTATGCGCTGATTGAAGACGCGCAGGTTACGCAACTGGAACAGCTGCTCGACCAGCTTAACGCGACGCTACCCGCGCTGAAGGATTTCATCCTCCCCGGCGGCAACCGCGCTGCCGCCGCCTGTCATCTGGCCCGGAGTGTCTGCCGCCGTGCCGAGAGACGGCTGGTCACCCTGGCACGCGACAGCGATATCAGGCCGCAATGCCAGAGCTACCTGAACCGTTTATCCGATCTGCTCTTTGTGGCTGCGCGAGTCTTAGCACGACAGGATGGCGGCCAGGAAGTCCTGTGGCGGCATCGGGCGGAAAAAGCTGGGAAATAAGTCAGCAGCGGCCTGACGAGGCATTGCGCGAACGCAGTTACGACCAGATTCCTTGGCACTGTACCCAGATGGGTAGTGCCTCTGTCGAATTGAAGCAACTGCAGCAGCTGGTCAGCCAGTTCAAAACCTAAAAAAATTTATGAATCAAGGGAGCAGCGGTTCCATTTTTTATAGTCCGGATACTGAAGTTTGTATCCCATAGTGCCTAGATGCTAGATTAATCGCTATCTTTACTGCATTATGCAGAGTCAAAAAGTATCGCTTACGTCGAACTAAAACTGTACCGATACAATCGCCTAGAGCCTCAATTTGCTTATGGAAGATTCTGCAATCGCCATGGACATGAACGCCGATCAGCCACTGAAAAACGAGCCTTCGGGTCAGGAACGCCGTAGCAACCTCGCCCTGATCGATAAAATCAATAAGCAACGCACCTATGAACAGCAACGGACAAGTAAACCGGCCACCTTCAAGCGCCTGATCCAGGAATACTTTTTCGATATCCTGCGTGCCCGTACCCACTCAAAGCATTTTCGTCAAACGCGAGCACTCTACATCAGCAACAGGGTCCGCTCGCTATCCTTGATTTTGGCTCTACTGATCCCTGCATGGATCGCTGTAGATGCGCTCTATCTGCCCAGCAGTGACCTCTGGACCATCGCTATACTTCGACTGTTGACAGGCGCGGCCTGTCTCGGACTCGCCTTCTGGAGCAAAGGTAGTCATGATCTAAAAACATCCCGGTATAAACTTGCACTGTTGGTACTGATCCCCTCGCTATTTCATACCGCAACGCAGGTTTATCTGGTTTCAACCAGCCACGATACCATACCAGCCGGCTACCACTTCTTCCCGTTCTTGATCATTAGTCTGGGCTCTATCTTCCCCCTGACAATCTTTGAAGGTGGCTTTATTGCCAGCTTTATCACTGGCCTATATATCCTGACCGAGCTGGCGGTCGGAGATCTGTTTGCATTGGACAGCCTCAACGATATCTGGCTGCTAGCGCTACTTGCGATGATTGCTGGCTGCGCGGCTCTGACTCAGTTAAACATGATGATGCGGCTCTACCGTCAGGCTCACCGAGACCCTCTGACGGGCTTAGCCAATCGCCGCTCGATTATGGACTTTCTACGCCGCGAGGTGGAATACTCACGCAGTATCGGTGCGCCACTGAGCGTCATCCTGCTGGATCTGGACAAGTTTAAGCGCATCAATGATAGCTATGGGCATGCGGTGGGCGACCAGGTACTTTGCGGCTTTGCCGATATGCTGATCGCCCAATCCCGACCGCAAGACCTGGTGGGTCGGTTCGGTGGCGAGGAGTTCCTGCTGATTCTCAGCGCGACCTCCGGCGAGGTTGCTAAACAGATCGCTGAGCGCTTACGCCTTGAATGCCAGCACCAGCAGATCGGCCTGGATCAAAACATTATCCTGGACTACACGACCAGCGCGGGGGTTACTTCATTGCAGCCAGGCGAGTCGATTGAAGAGATGATGAAACGTGTTGACGATGCACTCTACAACGCCAAGGGAGGAGGCCGAAATCAAATTATTGTGGCCTGATTCCAGCCACCAAATCAAGGTGCGCTAATGTCCTCCTCTCTCACAACCCACGCGGATTCACTAACCACCCCCGACACCCTGACTTGGGATGATCAAGGCCAACCCCTGTCCCGGCGCTTCGGCGACTTCTATTTTTCTCGGGTCAATGGCCTGGAGGAAACCGATTACGTATACCTCCAGCACAACCAGCTAACAGCGCGTTGGCAATCACTGGGGCCGGAACAGCATTTCACTATCGGTGAGACGGGGTTCGGCACCGGACTCAACTTCCTCGCCACCTGGCAGCACTGGCGCCAGCAGGCCAAAAGCAATCCAGACTTGCATTTTATCTCTGCCGAGCGCTATCCCTTAAGCCTTCAAGACCTAAGCCAGGCGCTGCTACTCTGGCCAGAACTGGCAGAGCTGGCCGAATCGCTGCTGGAACAATACCCTCCGGCGTGCCAGGGATTTCACCGCCTTATTTTTGACCAGGGCAGAGTTCAGCTGACGCTGATCTTCGACGATGCCTGCCATGCCTTTACCCACTTTGATCACCCTGTCGATGCTTGGTTTTTAGATGGCTTTGCCCCTGCCAAAAATTCCGAGATGTGGGATACTCAATTATTCACCGCCATTGCCCAGTGCAGCCATCAGCGCACTACATTCAGCACCTTCACCGCGGCCAGCAGTGTACGCAAGGAGCTTGAAGCAGCTGGGTTTGAAGTCAGCAAAGCGGCAGGCTTCTCAAAAAAACGCGAAATGCTTTACGGTCACTACCGCGAAAAGCTCAAACAACCATCGAATCGACCCTGGTATGCTCGTCCCTCTACCCTGCCTATCACCACCAATGTTGCGCGCACCACAACGACTCCTCGCTCCGTCAGCATCATCGGTGCAGGGCTGGCAGGGGCCAGCACCGCCTTCGCTCTGGCCGAGCGTGGCTGCCAGGTTCAACTGTTCGAACGCGGTGCGCAGCCCGGTTGCGGCGCCTCCGGTAATCCGCAGGGGGTGCTATACAGCAAACTTCCAGCACAGCCCACGATTCATAGTCGAATTCACCTTGCGGGATACCTCTACAGCTTACGTCTGCTGCAACGACTGCAGAAGCAGGGGCAATTGAAACAGGATAAGCACTGGTCCCGCTGTGGTGTGATCCAGCTGGCACTGGATGCAAAAGAGGCAGAAAAACAGCGCAAGCTGGTGACATCAGGCCGGTATCCGACCGCCTTGGTCCAGGCCATCGATGTCGAAAACGCCAGCCGCATGGCCGGATACCCGCTAGCAGCCGGCGGGCTTCTGTTTCCGCAGGGCGGCTGGGTCAGTCCCGCCGATCTTTGCCGACAACTGCTAAGTCACCCCAATATCCATTGTCACTTCAACCAACCGATTGATCGGATCCATTTTGACCCCGAACAGCAACACTGGAAGCTCCATGGTCCTGCGGGAAAACTGATTCATCAGACCCAGCAACTGGTGGTTGCCAATGCGCACGAGGCGAACAAATTTAAACAGCTAACAGCGCTTCCACTCAAACCTATTCGGGGCCAGACCAGCGCCGTCGATGCGCCATCAAGCGGCTTGAAAACGGTCCTCTGTGGCAACGGCTATATCGCCCCAGCCAGCAATCAACAGTACTGTTTTGGTGCCAGTTTTGACCTCAACGATCTCGACACCCGGGTTCGGGAAGAAGACCACCTACTGAATTTAGAGCATATCCGCCAGATCTCCCCGGCGCTTGCACAGCAATTAACCCCACAACTGGCAACAGCCAGGGGCCGGGTCGGGTTTCGTTGTGCCGCTCCCGATTACCTACCCATTGTCGGGGCCATTGCCGATTCGAGCGCATTCATCCGTGATTATGCTGAACTAGGAAAAGATGCCAGCGCTCGGTGCAACACCCCAGCAACACATATCTCTGGGCTTTTCGTCAATTTAGCGCACGGCTCTAAAGGGATGGTTACGGCCCCGTTGGCAGGCAGGGTACTGGCGGATATGTTACTCAACGAGCCCCCTGCTATTGAGTCTGAATTGCTCCAGGCACTCAATCCAGCACGTTTTATTATCAAGAAAATAATAAAAGGGACTGTTTGACCTCGTTCGGCGCCGTGCGACAGCGCAGCGCTACCATCGCCATAACAATCTGAAATTTGATGCTTTATCAACAGAACACAGGAATACGACTGTCCGGTTAGACCCTGTTCGGGCTAATCGGGCGTTTAAATTAATTTTATTGACGGGAAGCCACAGCCACTTGTTAGTGATTTATTTCAGCCAATACTTCACGTGCGACGCGTTCCATCCTATCTAGACTAACATCTGCTTTATCGAGAAAATCTTTATCGTAATGGCTGGGGTTAGACCAGTGCTTCCCCTTGATTTGGCAGCGTTTAGCAAGCTTTAGAATACCTAGGTCCTCCAGAGCAAAGCCTAACTCTGTCCAGAGTACTGATAAGTGCCTTTCTGTATTGTGATCGCGTTCGCCGCTATCGTTTAGCTGCCTTATATACACGGCAGTTTCTCTAGACGATGTAATTACTTTTCGTAGGGCCGTAACCGACGCTTGCTTTCTCTCTCCTTTGGCACGACGAAGATTCAATAGCCACCGAGAGCCATGATTGAAAAGCTCGCCTAGTACTTTGCTTGAAAGTGAGTCCATTGCTATCTCATACCACTAACGCCCGCGACACTAGGCAGTTTGGAGCGTAGCGGTGCATTGATCCGGGTGCTTGCGCTTGCTAGCTGGCGATATTGCCAAACACTGCACTAGCTATAGCCTCGCCCAATATTTGGTGTTGATTTTCATCTAAATGAATTCCATCCACGATGCTGGCCTCGGTGACACTGCCCGCATTAAAGAACGATACTGAATGCTCTTTGGCTATTTTTTCAAGCGCAGCAGCCAAGCCTATACACCGATGCTCTGAACCCTCAAACTTACCGGCAATAACCCCTCTAGGCTCAATGATTTGGGGGGGAGCCACAATCATTATTTCCGGAATAGGCATGCAAGGCTCGATGGGTGCTTGCCGAATGATTTGAATCAATTTGGCTGTTCCTTGCGCCGACAACCACGCACTGTGGTCGTGTGTACACTGGAAATCGTTTGTGCCGAGCATAAGGATTACCAGTTTCAATGGGGAATGCATTTCGATCACTTGAGCCAAGCCTTGCGAACCATCCCGGCCTTCTTTAAAGGGGTCACTCCAAACAGTTCTACGGCCATTAAGGCAGTTTTCGATAACCCTTATGTTTTCACCTACTGCATTGAGTGATTTTTCGAAGACCCCTGGCCATCTTTTTTCAAAGGGTAGACGCTCTCTGGAGTTTGGAACTATCCCCCATGTAAGACTATCCGAATATACGAGAATTTGATTCATAGCTTTCATCGCGATTGCCTTCTAGCCGTGTTGAAGGACTGCACAGCAGACCTAAGGACCCAGTGAGCTGGTTTTGAACCCCTTGATATTTGTTGAGCTATAGGTATTTTACCTTATCCTTGTGATTCCGATTACGACACAAATAATCCCACCGACCATCCCTGCCCAAGCTTCAATAGGGGTATCGCCGCTTAGTGCTCGAGTAACCTGAGATCCTGCTGAATCGTAAATGTTGTAGCCCCATGCAGCCAACCCCACTCCAACAATAATAAGGATAATTCCAATAATTTTGTTATTCATATTTACTCCATATATAAGTGCTAATAATAAACTTTTTAGCTGGCCCGACGTGTAAAAACGCGGCTATAACGAGACGGAAAACTGCGCAGCAGTTTGGAGTTCCGGGCCAGCTTGCTGGCGGCAGTTGATTGACTTATGACTCATCCCTATTTGTAAGCAGTAAGCTTGCTCTTTCGAGCAATACCAACGACTCTTTGAGTATTTCATCAATGTGCTCTTTTTCTGGAGCGTCATGAGGAATTGATGATTGATCAGCTTTAACACCACAAATCATATCTTGTAGCAGCCCAGGGTTACTTCCCTCCAAACGCTGAAGCAATCCGGTTAGAAGATATAAGCTTGCATCCGCTTTAGCATTTTTCATACAACGACTCTCATGGATAACACCGATTCATACGCTTGGCTTTGCGGCGTGCCGGAGCGCAGCGTAGGTACGTCCGACAACAGCCACTTATGTACGCCCGGGCATGGGCATGAACTTATGGGGTGAAAGTCCCCTGTAGGAGAACCAACGTCGACGAGTTGTGGCGATGATCATGCTGCTCCCTGTGAGCGGTTGATTCCCTTCGCTTTAAGTCATTGAACGACAACTACTAGCCGAAGGCAAGGGCGGCTCTGCGAGGGACTGTCTGAAGGAAGCCCGAGCGCAAAACTGCGAGCCGACGAACAGAAATCACATACAAGGCTTAGCTCTGGGGCGAGTATGCACAAGAAGACGAAGTCCACTGGTTCAGGAGCAAAGTAAATGTAGAGGTTGTGCAGCGAAGGTTCACGTTCTTATCCGGGGAGATCTGCTTAACGGTATTGCGCCCCTGTCGGGCGCGTTCATTTTTGAAGCATCAAGAACCAACCAAAAAATGCTTTCCCCTCGTAACGACCGGTCAAGTCCGACAGGCTGCTAGACTAGAATGAGCTTCAGAAGCAGCTCCGCCTCCAACCGCTCTATTCGTGGCCGGTCAGGTTTTTTAAATGAACCCTTTATATCTGCACCCCCGACAATCACGACCGAGTACGAGCTTAGGCCTGGCTGGTTTATGGGTGTGAGATTTTTGAGCTGATACCTGGACTCAGTTTTAAGGACTGCTGCTGAGCGAATCGGTCTCGCTGGGCGAGCTGATATCGCACAATCGCGACGGCACCTTGAGGGTAGAGCGCCTGCGCGGCGAACGGATCCGGACGATGGTCAAGAAAGACCCCGGGTACCGCGGAAATACAGGTGCAGACTCAATAGGATTTAATAATCCAATGATCCGGCCGATACCCTTCAATGACCAGGTTTAATTGTCGGCTTATGCTATTTATTGTGCCGATAGGAACGCCTCTAGAGATCGGGGCGCTTTTGGTTTCGGAGTGATACTTTATCCCCCAAGACGCTACCCTAAAACAAATAACAGACCTAACAAATTATAAAACAAGAGCTTAGACACAAATATTTATTAACAATAGGTTAATAAAAAAGACTATAGAGTGTCTAACCGTTTAACTGTGCAAGAATCATCAACAAGGGAACCGGCACTATGGCACTGGTGATCTACGACGCAGGAGTAAGGATTCAAACCCCGGTATCATCGCTCCTGCCATCGCGTGTTGTCGAGGCAACCTCAGAGTCTAGCCGTTCGCGCGAGCTTCCCTCCTCCGAGGATCGCACCGAAACTCGGAACCTAGCCCCCAAGATCTCCGCCAAACAACAAAGTTACTCTAACAAAGCCAGACAAGCTTATCAGACCACCGAACGCCTCAACCGGCGCACCGAGGATGGTAAGCTAAAACCGGTACTGATCTCGCAAATCATGACCTCGCCGGTATTCACCCTCCCGGTCGGTGCCAGCGTCGAGGAGGCGTTCGAGCAGTTCCATAGCCATCATGTGCGCCACCTTGCCGTCATCGACAGGAATGACCGCTGCCACGGTGTAGTCTCTGAATACAATCTGCTCAGACGTGGCAGTCAATTCAACCAGGAGGGCCCTACCCGGGCCTCGTTGACGATCGAAGGGGCCTACCCGACCCAGCTGATCGCAGCAACCCCGGATACCAGCATTCACCAGGTTGCTATCACCTTTTTAAAACGTCACCTGAGTAACATGCCGGTGATCAACGAAAGTGGGCAGCTAGTCGGGATTGTCACCCACACCGACCTGGTGCACATGGTAGCTAACGAAACCTCTCGCGAACGCTGGGCATAATCAGCCATTTAAGAACCGGATTTGCTGGGAGGCTCTGCGGCTGACTGCGGCAGCTGGATCACCGCCGAATTCTGTGGTGGTTCTTCAGCAGTCCTGAAATCCGGGTCGATACCATTCACCGAGGCCATCTGCGCCGGCTTATCGGCGTCCACAGTAAACAAACGAATTAAGAACCCAAATACCCGGCGAATGCCACGGATAATCTTCGGTAACAACCAGGCCAGAAGCACCAGGAACATCACTAACAATCCGATAAACCAGTAGGGGTGGTTCAAGGCGGTCCAAACACCACCAATAACCAGCACATCCTCTCCGATCGACGCCCCCCAGTTACTAAAGGGTTCGGGAGAGGTATTGATCATCACCCGACTACCGGCTTTCAGCGCATGACTGCCGGTCGCTAAGCCACCACCGACCAACGCCGCTGCAACTTCGACCGCAATATTGACATCACCCACCGCCGCTGCAGCCAGCGCAGCACCTGCAGGGATCCGAATAAAGGTGTGCAGCGTATCCCAGCCGGTATCAACCCCGGGGATTTTATCGGCAAAGAACTCCACTGCGTACATTAAAGCGGCCGCCGTCAGTACCAGCGGATCACCGACCACGGCAAGCTCTGGCGGCAGCGTCATGTGCCCCATATTCGACAAGACCCCCAACATCAACAGGGTTGCGTAGAGGTTAATGCCGCTGGCCCAGCCAACGCCTAGGGTCAGCGCAAGGGTGGCAATAATCTGATCCAAATTTTCCATAGTGACCTCAGCGAAACTAATTTGGCGAGATAAACCTAACCGAACAAACTCAGAGTCGACCGAAAAGTTTGCAAGAATAGATAAGGAGGCCGCTCCGCTGGGTTCAGAATAGCCCTAAATCGCTGAACCACGAATGAACCGTTTGATCACTCCTGCAGCTCTATCGAGCTACGGTAGGCCTGTTCGGTAACGATGGTAAAACTTTGCAGGTAGTGGTCGTAACAGATCACCACCTTGCCCCGCTGCAGCTGCAATTTTACCTGATCAACTTTCGCTTTCAGCGAATAATCCTGATCGCCATAGTCGGTGCCTTCACGGCAGACGAACTCCTCCAGCAACCCCTGCAAAGCATCTTCACTGAGCTGATCGTAAGGAATTTTCATTGATCCTGCTCCTGTTCCTGTTCCTGTTCCTGCTCCAGCAGTTGCAGTAAACGCGCCTCATCCCACACCTCGACCCCCAGGGCTTCGGCTTTAGTCAGTTTCGATCCAGCCTTAGCCCCCGCAATCAAGGCATCCGTTTTCACCGTAGGGGCGCCGGTGCTGACCTTGGCACCCAGGGCTTCGAGCCGAGCCTTGGCTTCGGCCCGCCCCATCGAGACAAAGCTGCCGGTGATCGCGTACGACTGTCCCGCCAACGGCTGCGAGGCGGCTGATGGCTTCTCGATAGCAGGCCAGTGCACCCCCGCCTCGATCAGCGCCTCGATGGTTTCACTGTTCTGCGGCTGGCGCATAAAGAGCGCCAGATGCTGCGCCACCACCGGCCCCACATCGGCTACCTGCTGCAAGCTATCGACATCGGCCGCTCGAATCGCAGCCAGGGTCAGAAAATGTTTAGCCAGCGACGCCGCAGTGGCTTCACCCACCTCGCGGATCCCCAGGCTGTAGAGAAACTTGGCCAAAGTGGTTTGTTTGCTGGCTTCGATCGCGGCGAGTAGATTCTCTGCCGACTTATCACCCATCCGCTCCAGCCCTGCGACCTGGGCACGGTCGAGCCGATACAGGTCTGCCAACTGCTGGATCAAACCACGCTCCAGCAGCAGCTCAACCATTTTATCGCCCAGACCCTCAATATCCATCGCCTTGCGCGAGGCGTAGTGTTTAATCGCCTGCTTACGCTGCGCGGAACAGCTGACGCCACCGCTGCAGCGCGCAGCCGACTCATCTGCAGCACGTTCAACCTGAGCACCACAGACCGGACATTGCTGCGGCAGAGTTATCGGTTCGGTGTCGGCAGGGCGCCGCTCCAGCAGCACCCGAGACACCTTAGGAATCACATCCCCGGCACGACAGACCACCACCCAATCACCCACCCGGATATCCAGGCGCTCGATCTCATCCATGTTATGCAGGGTCGCATTGCTGACCGTCACCCCACCCACAAACACCGGCGCCAACCGTGCCACCGGGGTCACTGCACCGGTACGCCCCACTTGAAAGTCGACACCGAGCAGCTGGGTAATCGCCTCCTGGGCCGGAAACTTGCGGGCAATCGCCCAACGGGGTGCGCGGGCAACAAAACCCAACCGCTGCTGCAGTCTGCGTTGATTCACTTTAAACACGATACCGTCGATATCGTAACCGAGCTGAGCGCGTTTTTCGGCCAGCTGCCGATAGTAGACCAGGCAGGCATCAAGGCCCTCCAGACAGCGCATCTCAGGGTTGATCGGCAACCCCCAGAGTTTGAATTGCTGGAGCAGTTCGGTATGCCTTCCGGGCAATTCACCTTGCTCCAGCACACCGAAGCCATAAGCACAAAAACTCAGCGGGCGGGTTGCCGTCACCGCCGAGTCCAGTTGCCGCAAGCTGCCACCGGCTGCATTGCGGGGGTTCACAAAGGCTTTAAGCCCGGTCTCCCGCATCCGTCGGTTAAGGGCGTCGAAACCCGCCTTGGGCATAAAAATTTCGCCGCGAACCTCTAGCCGGCGAGGCCAGCCTGCGCCCCGAAGCTGGAGCGGAATCGCGCCTATAGTACGCACATTGAGGCTAATATCCTCGCCGGTTTCACCATCACCGCGGGTAGCACCACGGACCAACAGTCCCTCTTCATAAAGCAGACTGACGGCAATACCATCCAGTTTAGGTTCTGCACCGTATTCGATCAGTTCATCCACAGGCCAAGCCAAACGCTCCCTGACCCGCCGGTCAAAATCCTGCAGATCCTGGTCGCTGAAGGCATTATCCAGCGACAGCATCGCCACCTGATGTTTGACTTGAGAAAATGATGCCAGGGCGGTAGCACCTACGCGCTGACTGGGAGAGTCGGGGGTAGCTAACTGCGGGAACTGCTGCTCCAGCAGCAACAAGCGCTGGAACAGACGATCATATTCTGCATCAGGAACCGAAGGCGCATCTTCAACGTAGTAGCGGAAGTTATGCTCATCGATCTCGCGACGCAGAGCCGCAAGTTGTTCTTCAACGCTGGGGTCGCTCATCGGTACGTCCAAGACTGGGCTGAGTATCAGTTACGGCGGGTTAACTTCTTGCGTTCGAACTCACGCACTTTCTGGCGGTAATGTTCGATAGTCTGGGTACGTAGGCTACTACGGTTTTCATCTTTGAGTTCGCCACTAAGGTTATCGGCAACGCATTGCGCGGTAGCCAACATACACTCGAGCGCATTCATCCTATTGGTAGGATCTGCCAGACGTAAGAAGAAGCTGACTGCAGGGGTTGTCGCAGGCTGCAGGTTGACCGGGTCGAAAGTACCAGGGCGAACCGCATTTGCCATACTAAATTGCAATGCACCTCGGCCTTTAGCCTCCTCAAAACGGTGAAATATCTCCATTTCGCCAAACTCCAAGCCACAGGCCTGAACTAGCTTGAACAACTGCGGAGCCGAAAAAGGTGCCTGCTTAGCAAGCACGTTAATAATCAGCACCTCATCTTCAATCTCAGCCTCTGGCGCCCGCTCCTGGGTGCTAATCGCGGCCTGCTGCTCTGTTTTTTTGCGCCGCCGACGCGATTTTGGCTTAGCGACAGGTGCCTTCACGTCGGGAGCCAGGTCTGGATCAAGATCGAAGAAACTCGGTTGTAACTCCGGTTTCTGAGCAAGGGGGGGTTCGGCTTGTGCTGCGCTAGGCTCAGCGCTCTTTTCAGCAGCCCTCCTTTCAGGAACCTTAGTCTCTACAATTTTGGCCTCTACAACATTGGCCTCTACAACATTGGCCTCTACAACCTTAGCTTCCTCAGCAGTTTTTGGAGCAGATTCGCTAGCAGAGGACGTTTGTGAATTCGCTTTAGACCCTTCGCGATCAACCTGCTTCCGCGCTTGCAGCAGCTCGTGCACCGGACGCTCCAGATCGATCAAATCAAACTCTGCCACCAGACCTAGGGGCGCAGAGGCGGGATCGATTGCTTCGCCAGCTGATTCACTATCAGTACGGCCAGTCTCGCCGGCCACGGCGGCATTTTCTTGCCAGGTTAAAGCTTTTGATCGAAGCAAATCGACGTCTTCTTCAGAGGCCTTATCCGTCGTTTTTTGTCCGCGCTGAAGCCAGCCACCCGCCCCTTTACCAACTCCTTTAAATTCAAGATCCAACAGCAGATCTACCTCTTCGTCCGGCCCTCTATTGCCACTCAGAATAGGATCAATTACCCAGGCCTCAGGCGACGAATGACCTAAAGACTCTGGTTCTTGAGGTGATTCTGGTGCAACTTTGGCAGAAGCCGATTTGTTGAGCGCTTTCTCCCTAACGGGGGTCTGCTTAGCCGACGTATCAGGCAACCGGGCAGAACGATCAGAGTTGGCGGAGACTTGACGCGCGCCCCCGTTTGGAAGCTCAGAACTCAGATCGATATCAGGCAGATCTTTGAATTTTTCATCAATCGCCAGACGCAATTTATTACGCTTCAAAAAGCGTCGAAGTAAATCTGCCAGCACCACCAGCAAGATGATGATTCCAACCGCAATCAACCCGTCACGAATACTCATAGTTCAGCCTGTTCGCCCCAGAGACAACCCTCAGCGGGGATCCTTATCATCCAGCAATCGCTGCAATTTAGCCTTATCGAGCTTTTCTGCAGGTTTAACCGAAGCACCGGTACCCTTACCCTTGCGCTTACGCAAACTTATTAGCACCACAACCACGGCGCCGATAATAAGCATGCCTATGGGTCCGTACCAGAGTAGCAGGGTGCTTGAGTCTCGGCGCGGACGGTAGTTCACGAAATCACCATAACGCGCCACCATAAAATCGACGACATCCTGACTGGTTTGGCCTTCGGTTACCATCCGGTGAATCTCTCGGCGCATATCTTCAGCAATCGGTGAGTTGGAGCCCGATAAATTTTGATTTTGGCACTTAGGGCAGCGCAGTTCATCGATTAATACTTTGTACTGCTGATGCTCCTCCTCAGTATTAAACTTATAGGTATCGATCACCGCCTGGGCCGATATGGAACCCAATAGTAGAGCGATTAGGGCCGCTACTTGGATCATTCGGGTCATGCTCATCAAGCTGTTTTTTTCTACCATCTTTTGCCTATCCATCCTGTTTAACCCTAGCGAACAGTTGACATGAATTATTCCGCAGACTCCGGCGCCCTCTCTGCCAGACGCTGCTCCCGTTTGAGTCGGTGCCTGTGCTCGGTCATAAACTGGTTCTTACGCAGAATAGGACTGATCACATTGAAAGCGATGATAACCAGCGCGATTGAATAGGCCAGCCAGACGTAGAGTGCGTGACCGCCCATAGCAACAAAATCGGCAAACGAATCGAAGTACATCAGTGCGCCTCCACCAGTTCTTTAACCCAACCCGAGCGTTTCTCACGCTGTAAGATCTCCGCGCGGGTACGCAACATCAGCACGACGGTGAAAAAACAATAAAAGCCTATCACCATGATCAGCAACGGCATCCACATCTCGGGAGCCATTTTAGGTTGCTCGGTCACCGTGAAGGTCGACCCCTGATGCAGCGTATTCCACCACTCTACGGAGTATTTGATAATCGGAATATTGACGATTCCGACCAATGACAGCACCGCGCCGGCCTTGCCCGCAGTAATCTCATTTTCGATCGCCGAGTGCAGCGTGTATACACCTATATATAAAAACAGCAGAATCAGCATCGCCGTCAGCCGCGCATCCCAAACCCACCAAGTGCCCCAGGTAGGTTTTCCCCAGATCGCCCCGGTCGCGAGCGCCAAAACCGCCAGGCTAGCACCTATAGGGGCGCAGCTTTTGGCGACCATATCTGCCACTTTCATTTTCCAAATCAGACTGATAGCACCCGCAATGGCCATCAGTATGTAGCACGACTGAGCCAGCATAGCGGCAGGCACGTGAATGTAGATAATTCTAAAACTGTTGCCCTGCTGATAGTCGGCCGGAGCATACGCTAGCCCCCAAACGACTCCGCAGCCCATCAATACTACGGCAGCTATGGCAAACCAGGGCAGTAACTTGCCCATAATTTCAAAGCTCCAGCGCGGTGATCCCAGGCGGTAAAACCAAGTGGGCATCTTCCATCTGTTGGCCATCGTTACACTCTCACTTAATAAACAGTTAATCACTCACGCTAATGCGCAAGCTGGCAGCAACCGCTATAGGCGCCAGCACGATGCCCAACGCGAGGATTGCGCCAAGAATGGCGAGGTATCCACCTACGGGCAAGCCACCTGAAGCGGCCTGTACTGCGCCGGTACCAAAGATCAGTACCGGAATATACAGCGGCAGCACCAGCAAAGAAATCAACACCCCACCCTTGCGCAAGCCGACGGTCAAACCCGCTCCAATAGCGCCAATCAGGCTCAGGGTCGGGGTACCCAGCAACAAGCTAAGCACCATCGTCGACATCCCTTGATCGGGTAAAAACAGCATCACCCCCAGCAGCGGCGCCATCAATGTCAGCGGTAGTCCGCTAATCATCCAGTGGGCGCAAATTTTAGCGAACACCAAGAGTGCCAATGGTTGAGGGCTTAGCAACATCTGCTCCAACGAGCCATCATCAAAGTCAGACCTGAATAGACTATCCATTGACAATAAAGTTGCCAATAACGCCGCAACCCAGACAATACCTGCGGCGGCCTGGGATAGAAATTGCGGATCTGGACTCACTCCCAAAGGGAATAGCGTCGCCACCATCAAGAAGAACATCAACGGACTGACCAGGTCATTACGGCGCCGGTAGGCCAGCATCAGATCACGACGCAGGGTGATCCAGAACACCCGGGTCAATGACAGATCAAGAGGATCATCGCTGTGCATCAGCATACCTCCACGGCAGCGCCCAATGAAACCTGGCGCAAGTTATCGCGGATGCCCAACTCATGATGGGTCGTCAGGATGACGCTACCACCCTGCTCGGCATGCCGGGCAATCAATGCCTCTTTACGTGCAACACCACGCTTATCAATTGCGGTAAAGGGTTCGTCTAAAATCCATAGGGGCGCATTACTAAGGTACAACCGGGCCAGACTGACCCGACGGTTTTGACCCGCAGATAGCGAGTGGCAGGGAACATCTTCGTAACCATAGAGGCCTACATTGACTAGCGCCTGAGCAATACCCGCTGTCCGGGTATGGGGGTGTAGGGCGCAATACCAGCGCAAATTTTCTTCAGGGGTGAGCGTGGCTTTGACGCCCGGCAGATGCCCAAAGTAGAGCAGCGAGGCTAAAAACTCGTCGCGGATCGATGAGCGAGGTTGGCCATTGAACAAAACACCCCCTTCATACGCCTGGGATAACCCACTGAGAATACGCAGCAAAGTCGTTTTACCACTGCCATTAGGGCCTTCTACCTGAATAATTTCACCCGGATTCAGGCAAAAACTGAGGCCTTCGAACAGTACCCGCTCATCACGCTCGCAAAAGAGGTCTTTCACCTCTAGCAGGGGGGGAGTCAAAATCGGCAAAACCTTCTATTAGCGTTCTTAGAGTGGAAGTTAATCTGCTATTAAACAATCAGCTTTCTTTCTTAACCACATAAATCAGCGCATTATATACGAATATTCGGTGCAGGCAGAGTCTTGCAACAACCATCGTCGCAGCTCGCGTATAGATGTAGCAGGAGGCATTTTTGGTCGACCTACTCAACCCCTCCAACCGTCCAGCCCAGCCAGCCGATCTAAGTGCAACAACCCAGCGACTGGAATCACTGCTTTCACAGGGACAACCGCGCACGGCCCAGGTTATTCAGAGCATGCCCCTGCCCGCGGCTACGATCAATTCAGCTCTAACCAATGCTGCCTCAGCCAACCCCATGGCTGGCCAGAGCGTCATTCCAGCGCCCTTGCCAACACCCGTGGCAGCAGGACATCCGAATGTAGCCCCAGTGACAGCCGCGGCGATTACAACAGCGAATTCAACAAACCCTGCAGCCCCATCGGCATCACCAGCGGCAACACTCCAGTCAGAATCTGCAAAAGCCGTGATCCAGCCACCAGCTCCCAGCAAAGCAGATCTTTATAAAATTCAGTTTCGACTCGAAGGTCGGTTGTTTGAACTACTGACCAGCAAGCCTCTCGACCCTGGAACGCTGATCCAGATAAGCCGTGGCGGTGATAACAAAATTCTGTTGCAACAACTACCAGCGGCCAACGCTGGGGCTGGGACGAGCAAACCAAATCTAGCTAGTATAACAGGCCAAACTTCGCTCGGCCGCAACGAAGCGCCCATGCCCGCTAGTAACTCCCAGGCAGCGCTCAACGTAAGACCAAGCCCCCCCGTTAATACCGCTGTTGAGCGGCTGCCAGTACTACCGTTAAAGGCTGAAATAGCCCTTCGCATCGCCCCCGGGGAGCGGCTTAACGCTGAGGTGCTGAGCTCCCGTGTCCAGGCTCTCCCGGCTACAGCTCAGTCATCCTCGACAGCGGCTTCAACCACTTTCACGACGACTGGACCGCAAGCGGCTCAACAAACCAACGCCGCTAACACCGACAGCCGAAGCTATCAGATCCGTATTGATCTGCAACAGGGGCAGAAGATTGAGCTAACAAGCCCCAGACCCTTGCCTCCAGGCACCCAGGTACAGCTTGTTCGCGATAATCAGGGCCAGCTCTGGGCAGAACTGCCGACGGTAAAAACCCGAGCCATTGAACAGGCTCTGCGTGAGCATCTGCCGCAGCAGCAAACGCCGGCAGCCTTACTCAACTTACTCTCAGGCGCTCAAGCCAACGGCCAATTACAACAGGCAAAGCCCCTGCTTTTAAACCTGTTTCAGTTACTCCTAGGCCGCTCACTAACCAACCCGCTGCAGACGGATGCTGCAAGCATCAAACAACAGGTTCAGAACAGTGGCTCTTTGTTAGAAAACAAACTCGCGCTGGGTAACACCCAGCAGATAAATCAGGACCATAAAGCGATCCTGCTGAAAATCACCCAACAGCTGGGCCAAGCGACTAATCCCAGAGAGCTTCCTGCGATGCTGAGCGAGCGGATCAGCGCTTTAACCCAGCAGGCACTGAGCCGAGTACTGGTCAACCAGATCACCAGCCTCGGCAACCCGACTCAGGAACAGGGCAATGAACAAAGCCGTACCCTGGCCCTGGATATCCCCATCTTGTGGCAGAACAAAACCGAAAACTTACAACTTAAGATCCAGCGAGAGGAGCCTGAGGATGATGCCGAGATGGAAGATCGACACTATCGCTGGCAGGTGCGGCTAAGTTTCGACGTTGATCAAAACAAGATCCTGCAGGCTGATTTAACCTTGGAGGCTGACCAGATCAGTGTTATCTGGTCAGGCGATCCTGGACTACGGCAGCGGATAGAATCCCAGCTAGAACAATTACAACAACGCTTAGAATCGGTAGGACTGAAGATTAAAACCTTGGGAGTACGCGAGCAGCTAGCTGACAACCAATCCAGGCCACAACCACCGCGCCGCCAACTCATTGATATCAAGACATGAACGATGACTCTGATTACAGCAAACCGCGCAATGCAGTCGCTCTAACCTATGATAAACAGCGCGCGCCTTACCTCTCGGCCAAGGGAAAAGGGCTAGTCGCTGAAGAGATTATCCGGATCGCCGCAGAGCACGGCATTTTGATTCATGAGGATCCCGCGCTGGTCGAGATGCTCTCATTGTTACAGTTGGGCCAGGATATTCCCGAGTCCTTATACAAAGCGATTGCTGAAGTAATCGCTTTCGCTTATAGCCTACGAAGTGATAAATCGATTACCGATCCGTCTTCAGAGCGGCCACCCCTTTGATCTCCCGATGCAGCAGTGCCATCAACTCGGCTTCTGGACGAGCAATGCCACAAGAACCAATCAGGTCATCAACATCCGCTCCCATCTCCATCAGCTTAGCAGCCTGGTTATAAGCCATCGCTCCAGGATCGCGATTCTCCATCTCCAACTGTTTTTCGGCGGTAATATTGAGTCGCTGTTCAACCTGCTTAAGCCTTCGCCCCATCCCCATTGCGCCGCTGTTGGTAATACGAATTTCGTTTCTCAATACATTCAGTAATGCCTGGTAGCTCCGCTGCTGAACCCCCAGCTTACGTTGCAGCCTGATCAGAAAAAATAAAGCCGATAGTAATCCCATCGCCAGTACCGCAACCGCCAGCCACAACCCGATAGCCATTATCATCAACCTAAATTTAGTCCTATATCATACTGATTTCGGACCATTCATCATCACTCATCATCTTGCTGAGCTCGACTAAAATCAGCAAGCGGCCATCTTTATGGCAAACACCCTGAATAAATTTTGCACTGTCATCTGTACCGACATTCGGTGCTTTCTCTATTTCTGACTGATTGAGATAGACCACTTCAGAAACTGCGTCGACCAAAATCCCGATCACTTGCTTATCGATCTCAATAATCACAATACGGGTATGGTCGGAGATCTCGTCTGGAATCAGTCCAAAACATTGACGCGTATCTATCACCGTCACCACGTTTCCGCGCAGGTTAATGATACCCAGCACATGGGAGGGTGCGCCGGGCACAGGCGCGACCTCGCTATAGCGTAAGACCTCTTGAACCTGCATCACATTGATGCCATAAACCTCATCTTTCAACAGAAAGGTGACATACTGTAATACCGGATCATCACTACCTTTAGCGGCCTTAATACTCATACCCTGTCCCTCTTACCCGGCTGTCGCCTGAATAAATAACGATCAAATTAACCACGCTTGGCATTGTCGGCGCGACTCTGCTCAAGCAGCTGTAGCAATGCTGAAACATCCATAATGGCACACATGTGCTCGATAACTGTACCTGCAAGCCAAGGACGTCGACTCCTATCATCCCTCCAACGCACCTGCTCCGGCTCAAGAGTCACCGCTTCCTCAACGGCATCACAAGCCATTCCCCACTCGCTGCCAGCCATCATAATGACGTACTTGTATCCCTTAGCGGCACCCTGGGGATATTTTTCGGCCATCACCCAACGAGCCGTATCGATGGCTTTCACTGTACCCGCCGTTTTTGAAGGCAGCAAGCCAAGAAACCAGTCCGGCTGGCCGAACAGCGGGCGCAGCTCCTCCTCCATCACCAGCACCCCTCCTAACTCCACTAGAGGAACCGCCAGAGTTAGACCCGCAACCTTAAACAGAAGGCATTCAAACCGCTGCTGGGCCCAGCAAGGACGCCCATTTTCCCAGCGTTTGGCAGGACTAAGTTGCTCCGCCGTTACCGCCGCCATAGAGCTGGGCAACGGCGATGGTTCCACTCCAGCCGGGAGGCGTTTGACCGCAGGCTTTGTAACAACTGGTTCGACACTGATCGCTTTTACCGCTGGAGCTGCAGCTATTGGCGGAGCCTCAACAACTGGAAGATCCTCAGCTCGCGCTAACGAAGTGGCATCTTGTAACAATGCATTCAGATATTCCTGTACCGCCCGCTGTGGCGCGATCGTAGACGCTGTTGCGACCCTCTTACTCTCTAGCGGCTGGGCTGTCGGAGAGATTTTGCTCGGTTTCATAACGATAACAAGGTCTCTGAATTAAAATCGCGCTTTAGGCTTCTGCAACTGCTCCTGAGCTTGCAACCAGCGCAGCAGCATATTGTACGCTCGCACCCCATGCGAGCTGGCGTCCTGTGCAGATGGAACTATCCCCGTGGCACTGGCATTCCTAAACTTGGTATCGACAGGGATCACAGCATGCGCAATATGCTCGGGATACTGCTGTTTAATCACTCGCAAACTCTGCATTGAGGCCTGGGTACGCCGATCAAAGAACGTCGGCAAAATATGGTATTGAAGCCTTTCGGTGCGCGCATGGTTGATCATTGTTAGGGTGCGTACCATCCGCTCCAACCCCTTGATCGCCAGAAATTCCGTTTGCACCGGCACGATTAGGCGCCGACAGGCCGCCAGCGCATTAACCATCAGTACCCCAAGCACCGGAGGGCTGTCGATCAATACATAATCAAAGCGGTCCCACAGATGCGTCAAGGCTCGGGATACCATCAGCCCCATACCACCACTACCAACCGATTTACGCTCTAGAGTCGCCATAGCCGTTGAGGCAGGGATCAGGGTAATACGGTCATGGCTGGTATTGAGTAGCAAGCGCTCAACTTGCTCCGGCGAGGTCGCAGGCTGATCAAAGAGATCGTAAGCCGATTGCTCCAACGCATCCGGGTCATATCTGAAATAACTGGTCAAGGATCCATGCGGATCAAGATCGAGCAGTAACACGTCCAGCCCCTGATCAGCCAGCAAGCCAGCCAGAGTAA
>CAXBEA010000013.1:0-53874 GCA_963974645.1 uncultured Neptunomonas sp.
TACGTACGGTGGTGTGAGAGGACGGCGGGAGTAATCCCGCCTCCTACTCGATGGGAAATGGAATGCAGTAAAGGGGTCAGGCCTTGTCTTTTGCTTTTTCCCATCTCGAGGTAAATAAGAGCTGGAAGGACCACGTTTTATCGTTCCATTTCGGTTCTAAGGCAGGGCCGCAGACAGGTGCATTATTCTTTGGTCAGTCGGATTGTTAAGCAACAAAAAAGGTGGGGAAAAAGGCAATGTATGACCCCGTTTTCTTTCTTGCAAGAGGTGAATAGCATGTCAGTTACAGGCAGCTACTGATGAAAAGAGGTCAGTCCGCTATAGGTTTTGATACCATGTTTTGATCTTTGGGGGTGTATGGCGTGAGTCGATCAAACCGGCACATATTCTTGCAAAAATTGCGGTGTCCATAGCTTCTTTAGCCTCGAACTTACCAGCGTTAAACCCACGAAGAAGATCGTTCGCTGGCAAGATGCGTGCTTTGCTATAGAGGACGTAGCTTTTATGCCTGATAAACGAGTGGTCCCCTTTAAATAGCAAGCATGCTGGATCGTGGTAAATACCGTCCTTTGCGGTAGATACGCTGACAATTAAAACAACTTCTTCTTGGGTGACGGGGTCCGTCATCAGGATGAACAGGTGCTTTCTATCAGGATCGCTTTCAGGACCCGAGGGAATGAGCATTGCTGCCCGGCATAAGGGCATGAATAATTTCATAGGCTATTAAAAAACTCATCCATTGAGTTGCTAGATTGGAGGCGCTGAGTTAACTCCATGGTTAATTCAGCATCTTTCCCTAAAGCTCGAAAAACCATTTCGTGAGAGATTGGTCGTGAGCTGCCATTTGGGTCTTCCCATTCATGGCAATGTAAGTGTGTGTAGTCTCGAATTTGCCACTTTTTCATGTGGCCAAATTGACCCCATACAATGTTAAGGACTTCGATATCGGCCTCACAGAGTTCATCCATTTTCTCTATGTTGATAGCAGAACGCAGTGAAACTTCGTGATTTGCTTTGTCTGAAATCCAATCTTCCCAGCCGCCCTCGCGGGACTCAACATCACCATCAATTAAGTTCAGGGTCTGTGAAAGCACGGGGCCATGAGGCATGGCGACGATATGGTCATCGGATATAGGCGTCCCGTACCTGTCCATGGATTCGCGATCGGACAAGTAAAGTAGCTTCATTAGCTTCAGATGGGGCATTGTTCCTCCGCCCTTGTGAAGGAGGTATGCAGCCATCTGCGCAACCTTGCGCTCATCAAACATATCGATTCCCTATCGATGGGTAGTGCAAAAAACGCACAATTATAGCGACGATGATTTCAAGTTCAAATTCTTTCGAACATTATGTGTTGCTATTAATTAATTCTTACACAGAAACCTCGTTTTATCCATTCCGTCACAGCTTGCGGCAGATTTAGAAGTTATCGACTGAGTTAGACACAAGCTTAATCTCAGCACATTAGCGCATCATGCGAGTGTCAATGGGTTCTTGGGTAAGTTTACAGGTGAGTCTGTGATAGCATCGGGCTAATAATTACAGAGTCTGACACTTTTGATGGCTTTCGCTTAGTCAATCTACGCTAAGCGGCCTAGGAATGCACTGAAGAGATCTTCTTAAAGAGTGGTACCAGTGGGCGGACTCGAACCGCCACGCCTTTCGGCAACGGATTTTGAATCCGTCGTGTATACCAATTTCACCACACTGGCCCTAAAAGAGCGTGTATTATAGGCGGCTTTTTACCCAGGTCAACGCCCGTTTGGGGGTGTTTGTTGATTTGTTTGTTTCTTCTGAGAAAGTTGTATTGGTATGCGCGTTAACGAATTTCATTTTGACCTCCCTGATGAATTGATTGCCCGCCATCCAGCGGTTAAGCGGACGGGCAGTCGGTTGCTCTGTGTTGAGGGTGATAGCGGTGCGATGGCGCACCGCGGTTTTACAGAACTGTTGGAGCTGGTGCAGCCCGGTGATCTGATGGTGTTTAACGATACCCGGGTGATCCCGGCGCGGATGTTTGGCCAGAAATCCAGCGGCGGTAAGATTGAAATGCTGATCGAGCGGGTCATCGATGCCCATCATGCGCTGGTGCATATCCGCTCCAGCAAGTCGCCCAAGTCGGGTGCGACTCTATTAATGGAACAGCAGCTTGAGGCCGAAGTCACCGGACGGCGCGGGGCGCTGTTTGAGGTGCGGTTTAAGGGTGAGCGCTCGTTGCTGAGCTGGTTGGATGAGATCGGCCATATGCCGTTACCACCCTATATGAACCGTGAGGATCACGAATCCGATCGCGAACGCTACCAAACCGTCTATAATCGCGCGCCGGGCGCGGTTGCTGCGCCCACGGCGGGACTGCATTTTGATGAGGTGCTGCTGCAGGGGTTGCGTGATAAGGGGGTTGAGCTTGGATTCGTGACTTTACATGTTGGTGCGGGAACTTTTCAGCCGGTGAAGGTCGAAACTGTACTCGAACACCAGATGCATTCGGAGTATATCGAGGTATCGGCGCAGGTCTGTCAACAGGTGCGCGAGGCCAAGGCCCGCGGTGGCCGGGTGATCGCGGTGGGTACCACCAGTGTGCGCTGTCTGGAGAGCGCGGCTAAGCATCACGGCGGCAGGTTGGCCGAGTACAGCGGCGAGACCGATATCTTTATTTATCCCGGTTACCAGTTTGCGGTGATCGATTGCTTGGTGACGAATTTTCATCTGCCTGAATCGACCCTGTTGATGTTGGTTAGCGCTTTTTCCGGGCAGGACAATATCCGCGCAGCCTACGCGGAGGCGGTGGTACAGAAATATCGGTTTTACAGTTATGGCGATGCGATGTTTTTGACCCGTCGGCAAGCGGTTTGATGTCTTTATAAGCAGTTTGATGATTCTTTAGAGTGGAGTAACAGGTGACAGGTAACTGTTTTATGAAATATGAAGTGCTGGCCACGGACGGCAAAGCGCGTCGCGGGCGGTTGAGTTTTCCGCGTGGTGATGTGGAGACGCCAGCCTTTATGCCCGTGGGCACTTACGGCACGGTAAAGGGGATGTTGCCGCGCGATATTGTCGAAACTGGCGCGCATATGATCCTGGGTAACACCTTTCATCTGATGCTGCGTCCAGGTACTGAGGTGATCCGTGAGCACGGCGATCTGCATGATTTTATTCAGTGGCAGGGGCCCATCCTGACCGATTCGGGTGGTTTTCAGGTGTTCAGCCTTGGGGCGATGCGCAAGATCAGCGAACAGGGGGTTAAATTCCAGTCGCCGGTTGATGGCGCCAAGGTCGAGCTGACCCCCGAGCGGTCGATGCAGGTGCAGCGGGAGCTGGGCTCGGATGTGGTGATGATCTTTGACGAATGCACGCCTTATCCGGCGACCGAGCAGGAGGCTGCTGATTCGATGCGACTGTCGCTGCGTTGGGCCAAGCGTTCTAAGGAGGCGCATGGCGATAATCCGGCGGCGCTGTTCGGAATCGTTCAGGGCGGCATGTTTGAAGCGCTGCGGGATGAGTCGCTGGCGGGGCTGACCGAAATCGGCTTTGACGGTTACGCGATCGGCGGTCTGTCGGTGGGCGAGCCCAAAGACGAGATGATGAAGGTGCTCGATTTTACCACGCCTAAGATGCCTGAAGATCGGCCTCGCTATCTGATGGGGGTTGGCAAGCCGGAGGATCTGGTCGAGGGGGTGCGTCGTGGCGTCGATATGTTCGATTGTGTGATGCCGACCCGCAATGCCCGCAATGGTCATCTGTTTGTGTCGGACGGGGTGGTTAAAATTCGCAATGCAACACATCGCCACGATACGGCGCCGCTGGATACCGAGTGTGACTGCTATACCTGCCAGAATTTCAGCCGCGCCTACCTTTATCATCTAGATAAGTGCAAGGAGATGCTGGGCGCGCAGCTGAATACAATTCATAACCTGCGTTACTACCAAAACCTGATGCGCGGATTGCGAAGCGCTATTGAACAGGGTAAATTGTCCGACTTTGTAATCGATTTCTACCGCAGGCGCGGTCTGGACGTTCCGGAACTGAATTAAAGGACCGATTGAGTCTGTTAATGACTGTCCCGATTTATTATTTTTTAGGAGACTTTAATGAGCTTTTTTATCTCTCCCGCTATGGCTGAAGCCGGCGCGGCTGGTGCAGCGGGTCCGTTTGGCGATCTATCAGGATTGATTTTTCTGGTTGGTTTCGCAGCGATTTTTTACTTCATGGTTTGGCGTCCACAAAGCAAGCGGGCCAAAGATCACAAAGCCTTGGTCGCCAGTATGGCTAAGGGTGATGAGGTGGTAACAAGTGCCGGCCTGCTGGGTAAAATCACCAAGGTCGCTGATGATTACGTGGTATTGAGCGTATCCGATACGGTTCAGCTGACATTCCAGAAGATGCATATTCAGGCGATGCTGCCCAAGGGTACTATTAAGGACATCTAAACGTCTTTAACCGTCTTATAAACGCCACGCTTGGTTGTCCCGGGTAGTGGCGTTTTGTTTTTTAAACGCCGTCGCAGGCTTTGGCTGTCACGGCGCTTTGTAGCAAGGAGCCGAGCGTTATGCTCAATAAATACCCACTTTGGAAAAACCTGCTGATTGTCCTGACGTTGTTGATCGGTGTTGTCTACGCCGTACCTAACCTCTACCCGGATGATTATGCAGTGCAGGTTTCGGGTGCGAGCACCTCCACTGCGCTGACCCAGGAAACACTGGATAAGGCGTTGGCAGGGTTAGAACAAGCTGGAGTGGCTTACCGCGGTGCTGAGGTGCTGGAAAAGGGGTTGCTGATTCGAGTGGCTAGTTCCGACGAGCAACTGCGTGCCAAGGCCGCTATCTCCCGGGTGCTGGGTGACAACTATGTGACCGCATTGAATCTGGCGGCAACGACCCCGGATTGGCTAACGGCGATCGGCGCCGGGCCGATGAAGCTAGGTCTGGACCTGCGCGGTGGGGTGCACTTCCTGATGGAGGTCGACATGGCCGCGGCTGTAGCCCAGCGGTTGGATGTGTATGTCAGTGAGATTAAGACCAAACTGCGTAGCGAGCGGATCCGTTACCGCAGCGTCGATCATAATGCTGATGGCAGTCTGAATATCAAGTTTGCGTCGTTGGAGGCGCGGGAAAAGGGTCACGATCTGTTGAGCGGCGAGTTTCGTGAGTTCCGGTTCACCGATACGGATCTTGGCGGCGACTTTTTCCTGGGTGTGAATCTGGTTCCCTCCAAGATCGCCGAGATCGAGGACTACGCCATCAAGCAGAACCTGACTACGATCCGTAATCGGGTCAACGAGTTGGGCGTGGCCGAGCCGCTGGTTCAGCGTCAGGGCCGGAACCGGATCGTGATCCAGCTTCCCGGGGTGCAGGATACGGCCGCGGCGAAGCGGATTCTGGGAAAGACCGCCAATCTTGAGTTCCGTCTCGAGGCCGCGCCCGATGCACCGCGCTCCAGTATTGAAAGCTATGAGTTTCGTGAGGAGGGTCGTCGCCCCGCCGATATCGAAAAAGATGTGATCATCACCGGCAGTTCGGTCTCCAATGCGCAGGCTAACTTCGACGAGAACGGCCAGCCCCAGGTCTCCATTACGCTGGATTCCAGTGGCGGCAAGCTGATGAACCGGGTGACCCGTAATGCGATCAAGCGGCGTATGGCGGTGCTGTTTATCGAGCATAAGAGCCGGACCCGTTACGAGCACGTTGACGGGGTTGAGGTCGAAAAACGGGTCACCTACGTCGAAAAGAAAATCATCTCTCTGGCGACGATTCAGTCGGCGCTGGGTACCAGCTTCCGTATCACTGGGCTGGATGGGGCCGGTGAATCGACTGAGTTAGCGCTGCTGTTGCGAGCCGGTGCGCTAGCTGCACCGATCTACTTTGTCGAGGAACGTACGGTCGGACCTAGCCTGGGGCAACAGAATATCGATCTAGGGGTGACCTCGGTACAGATCGGCATGGCGATGGTGCTGGTGTTTATGCTGCTGTTTTACAAGACCTTCGGTATGGTCGCTAACATCGCGCTGGTGTTGAACCTGGCGCTGCTGACGGCGGCGATGTCGATGTTATCGGCAACCCTGACCTTGCCGGGCATCGCCGGTATCGTTCTGACAGTGGGTATGGCGGTCGATGCCAATGTGCTGATCTTCTCACGAATCAAGGAGGAGCTGAAGAACGGCATGCCGCCGCAATCGGCGATCAATGCCGGTTACGACCGCGCCTTCTCGACCATCTTCGATGCCAACATCACCACGCTGCTGGTGGCGGTGATACTGTTTGCAGTAGGTACTGGACCGGTGAAAGGGTTTGCGGTGACGCTGTCGTTGGGCATCATCTTCTCGATGTTTACTGCGATTACGGTCACCCGCGCGCTGATTAACCAGATCTACGGTGGTCGCAAGATCGACAAATTATCGATCGGCTGGGGGATATAGGCGATGAGTGATACAAAGATGGGGATGAATGACGAGCAGCTGAATCCAGGGCCGCAGCGACAGCTTAATTTTATGGCGCTGCGCAAGGTGATGGCGGCGTTCTCGATCGCACTGGTGCTGGTGTCGGTGGTTTCGCTGTTTGCCAACAGCTTGCAGTTTGGGCTCGACTTTACCGGTGGTTCATTGATCGAGGTTGAATATAGCCAGGAGCAACCGCTGGATGTAATCCGCCAGACGCTGGTTGATGCGGGCTATGATTCTGCGATTGTCCAGACCTTCGGTTCGCCGACCGACATCATGGTGCGGCTGGCTGAGACTCATACTGCGACGCTGGGTGATGATGTGTTGGTGGCGCTGCGTGCTGGCAGTGAGTCTGCCACGGTAACGCTGCTGCGTTCAGAATTCGTCGGTGCCCAAGTGGGTGACGAACTGCGCGAGCAGGGCGGTCTCGGCATGCTGTTCGCCTTGGGCGTGGTAATGCTCTACGTGGCGCTGCGGTTCCAGATCAAATTTTCGGTCGGTGCGGTTGTGGCGTTGGCGCACGATGTGTTGATCGTGCTGGGGATCTTTTCGCTGCTCAAACTAGATTTTGATCTGACGGTGCTGGCGGCAATTTTGGCGGTTATAGGCTACTCGC
The DNA here is from genome assembly GCA_963974645.1 of uncultured Neptunomonas sp. GTDB lineage: Bacteria > Pseudomonadota > Gammaproteobacteria > Pseudomonadales > Balneatricaceae > Motiliproteus. Next base: position 7,050 of record CAXBEA010000013.1, read on the forward strand.
TTAACGATACCATCGTGGTCTCTGACCGGATTCGTGAAAACTTTCGTAAGCTGCGTAAGGGCGATGCCGAAGAGGTGATCAACCTGTCGCTGAACGAGACTCTGGGTCGTACCCTGATCACCTCGTTGACGACCCTGTTGGTTCTCGCTGCTCTGTTCTTCTTTGGCGGCGAGATGATTCATGGCTTTGCCACGGCGTTGATGATCGGGGTGCTAGTGGGTACTTACTCGTCGATCTATGTTGCGGCCAATGTGCTGCTGGCGATGAAAGTCGTTCGTGAGGATCTGTTGCCGCCAGTCAAGGAGGATACGGAAGAGCTGGATGCGATGCCCTAGTTTGATTCTCGTTATCCCGCAAAGGCCAGCGTGATGCTGGCCTTTATCGTTAGCCAATCGAGTGGTTTTACCGCTGCCACCCTCTTGATAACGCCGCTGATAAAGCCGCTGCCATTGTGGCGGTTGGTTAAATCGGCAACAATGCGCCACACTTTATTACTATTAATAGCCTGATCGGCGTCATCTCTTCTAATCAGGCCATCCTATTGGGCAGCTTTAGTCGCCCCTCTAAAATTTACGAGAATTATTATGAGCCGAGATCCCTACGCTGATCGGGAAGCCAAGAAGTACGATAACCCTATCCCGAGTCGAGAGTTTATTACCGAATTGCTGACCAAAGCGCGTCGGCCGATGTCCCATCCGCAGTTGAGTACCGAGCTTGGGCTTGTCTCTGAGGAGCAGATCGAGGCGCTGCGACGTCGGCTCCGGGCGATGGAACGCGATGGCCAACTGGTGCACACTCGTCGTGGCGGTTATGGCTTGGCCGATAAGATGGATCTATTGGCGGGGCGTGTCAGTGGCCATCGCGACGGTTACGGTTTCCTCAGTCCAGACGATGGTTCTGAGGACCTGTACCTGCACAATCGCCAGATGCGCAAGTTGTTTGATGGTGACCGGGCGATGGTGCGGGTCTCGGGGCTGGATCATCGGGGTCGACGCGAAGCCTCTGTGGTCGAGGTGCTTGAGCACAATACCCAGATGCTGGTAGGGCGCTATGTCGATGACAACGGTGTCGGTTATCTGATCCCCGAGAACAATAAAATCAGCCAGGATCTGCTGATTGCCGCAGAGGATCGGGCGGGTGCCGAGAATGGCCAGTATGTGCAGGCGCAGATTATTCAGCAGCCTAGCAAGGGACGCCCGCGCGGACGGATCGTTGAGGTGCTGGGTGAGCATATGGCACCAGGAATGGAGATCGAGGTGGCGATACGCAGCTACGATATTCCCAACTTATGGCCTGACGGCGTCGAAGCTGAAGCCGCGCGTTTCGGTGCCCAGGTGAACGAGGCCGACAAGCACCATCGTGTCGACCTGCGTCATTTGCCGTTGGTGACTATCGATGGCGAGGATGCCCGTGATTTTGACGATGCGGTCTATTGCGAGCCCAAAAAAGGCGGCGGCTGGCGGCTCTATGTTGCCATCGCCGACGTGTCCCATTACGTTCAGCCGGGCACGGGGCTGGATATTGAAGGCCATAAACGTGGAAATTCGGTCTACTTCCCACAGCAGGTGGTACCTATGCTGCCTGAGGCGCTGTCGAACGGACTTTGCTCGCTGAACCCTCAGGTTGACCGGTTGGCCATGGTCTGCGAGATGACCGTCAGTGCCAAGGGTAAGCTAAGTGGCTACCAGTTTTTCGAGGCAGTGATCCAATCGCATGCACGTCTGACCTACAACCAGGTTGGCGCGTTGCTGGATGCGCCGGAATCGGCAGCGGGTCAGCAGTTGACGCGCCAGTATCCTGATCTGGTCGGGCACCTGTTTGAACTCTACAACCTCTACCAGGGACTTCGTGGCGCACGGACGGAGCGAGGTGCGATCGATTTTGAAACCACCGAAACCCGGATTATGTTCGGTAAGGATCGCAAGATCGATCAGATCGTGCCGGTGGTGCGCAACGATGCTCATAAGTTGATCGAAGAGTGCATGCTCTGCGCCAACGTGGCTACTGCGCGTTTCTTAGAAAAACTCAAAATCCCGGCGCTGTACCGTGTCCACCAGGGGCCCAAAGAGAAAAAACTGGTGAATCTGCGCGCCTTTCTTGGCGAGTTGGGACTTAATCTACCGGGTGGCGAGAAGCCTACCCCTGAAGATTACCAGCGGTTGTTGCAGCAGATTGGCGATCGTCCTGATGCCAGTGTGATCCAGACCATGATGCTGCGCTCGCTGTCGCAAGCGGTTTACACCCCCGCTAACGAGGGCCACTTCGGTCTGGCGTATGCGGCCTATGCCCACTTTACCTCGCCCATCCGGCGCTATCCCGATCTGTTGGTGCATCGGGCGATTCGCTCGGTGATCCGTGACAAGGGGGGATTGCTATCGAAGGTTAAATCGCTGTTCGGTAAGAGTGGCAAGGCACCGGTGATTCGAGTTGAGGGCGCACCTAGCTTGAATGCAAGCCAGAGTTATCCCTACGATCTGGCCGCAATGCTGGCGCTGGGTGAACACTGCTCGTTGACCGAGCGTCGTGCTGACGAAGCGACACGCGATGTCAATGCCTGGCTGAAATGCGAATACATGCGTGACCATATCGGTGATGAGTTCGTTGGTGTGATCAGTGCGGTGACCGGATTTGGTTTGTTTGTTGAGCTGCAAGGGATTCACACCGAAGGTTTGGTGCATGTGACCGCGCTCCAGGGTGACTACTACCACTTTGATGTGGCTAAACAACGTCTGACCGGCGAGCGTACCCGGGTCACCTACCGTCTCGGTGATGAGCTGCGGGTGAAGGTGGTGCGGGTTGACTTGGATGAGCGCAAGATCGATTTTGAACTGGTCGAAACCCTGAGCTCGGGTAAGCGCAGTGGTAAGAGTTCAACCAAAAAAAACGCGGGCACGAAAAAAGACGCTGAGAAAAAAACCGGGTCACGCAAGCGTGGCGGTAACCGCAGCAAGGTGGCTAAGCCCAAAAATGCTGAGAGTAAGCACTGAAAGTAAGCGCTGAGAGTAAGCGCTGAGAGTATGGCCTTAAAAGCTGGCTGGCAGGTAACCGACCACGGCTCCGCTCAGGCGGGTGCTGAGATAGGCTGCACTCAGCGCCAGTCCAGCAAGCCATAGCCAGGGTCGGTTGAAGCTGACCGGCTGGCGATCGAAACGGCTATAGATCAACCGACTGGCGGCGCAGACCGCCAGTCCCAGTAGCCAGCCTCCCAATACATCGCTGAACCAGTGAACTCCCAGATAAATCCTCGATAAGCCGATTCCTAAGGCCAGCATGGCGGCAGGAGAATAGACCCACCAGCGTCGCGGGTAGGGTAGTTGCTGAGCGAGAAAGGTTGTTAGCAGCGCTATAAATAACATGCTGTTGCTGCTGTGACCGCTGGGGAAGCTGAGAGACTGCAACGGCTGAATCAGGATCTCAGGGCGTGGAATGGCGAAGCTCAGCTTTAGCAGCGGGTTAAGCAGTAGCAGGGTTAGGGTCGCCCCGATCCAGAGCCATGTTGCAGCCCGATTGCGGTTTAGGATAAAGTTGAGGCAGAGCACTAGGCCAAGTAAAACCAAGTGAAAACTATCCCCCAGCAACGTCAGGCCGACAACCCAGGGTTCCAGCGATACACTGCGGAGCTGTTGGAATCCAGCCGTCAGGGCCTGATCGATCGGACTGAGCGGATTGCCCAAGACGACACTTAGACTCAGTAACCCAAACAGTCCTAGGCAGATCAGCAGGATCAATGCCGAAGCGAGCGGGAGTTCGCCGCTTCGGGGGCTGCGAAAGCTCTCCAGTTGCAACCAGCGGGCTATCTGCTGATGCTGGGGAAGGTTTGGGTGGAGCCAGCGGTGCAGGCTGTAGAGGCCGCCGAGGGTGAGTCCAGTCAACCCCAGCAATAACAGCCCGCTGCTGGTCGCTTGATCCAGTCCTACTCGGCCCAGCCTGTCGATCAGTGCGCTAAGGTTTTCTGCCATTTTGGGGATACTTCAAAGGTGCGTAAATGGGTAGAATAGCGCGCCTAAACTGAAAAACCGACCGTTTCCGCCTCTTAGTATTGAACAAAGCCTGGTCGGAGCGAGAGCCTTACAGATATCAGGAACCGCCTCTGTGAAAGAGATCATTCTTATAACCATCTCCGGCGAAGATAAGCCGGGCGTTACCTCGACCATTTCCGAGATACTGGCACGTTACCAGGTCAATATTCTGGATATCGGTCAAGCGGTCATCCATGACAATCTCTCGTTAGGGATTTTGGTCGAGATTCCCAAGCAGGCCGAATCCTCGCCGGTACTGAGCGACGTGCTGTTTCGGATGCATGCATTGCAGATGACCACCAAGTTTGATCCGGTCGACCCGGAAAACTATGCGCGCTGGGTCGATGGGCAGGGTAAGCCGCGGCATATTATCACCCTGCTGGCGCGCCGAATTCAGGCAGCGCATATTGCTAAGGTAACGCGGATTGCGGCCGACCACGGACTCAATATCGACAATATCAGTCGCCTCTCCGGGCGGGTGCATCTGGATGCGGCCGATGAGCGGACCAAGGCCTGTGTCGAGTTTTCAGTCCGTGGTGAACCTTCAGAATCTTTGCGTGCTGAGTTCCTTAAAACGGCTAACGAATTGGATGTGGATATCGCTTTCCAGAAAGATGATATCTATCGCCGTAATCGTCGTCTGGTAGTGTTCGACATGGATTCGACCCTGATCGAGGCGGAGGTGATCGATGAGCTGGCGATCGAGGCGGGTGTCGGTGAGCAGGTTGCGGCGATCACCGAGGAGGCGATGCAGGGACGGATCGATTTTACCGAGAGCTTTAAGCGTCGAGTCGCCTTGCTTAAGGGGCTGGATGCGTCGGTGCTGGAAAAGGTGGCGCAACGGCTGCCGATGACCGAGGGGGTCGAGGAGCTGGTGTCTCGGCTGCAGACGATGGGCTATAAAACCGCGATTCTATCCGGTGGTTTTAGCTATTTCGGTGAGCATCTGAAGCGAAAACTGGGCTTTGATTATGTCTATGCGAACGAGTTGGAGATAGAAAACGGTAAGGTCACCGGCCGGGTGACGGGACGGGTGGTCGATGGGCAGCGCAAAGCAGAGTTGTTGCGCGAGATTGCGGCTAAAGAAGGGGTGCGGCTGGAGCAGACGATCGCTGTGGGCGATGGCGCTAATGATCTGCCGATGTTATCGATTGCCGGTCTGGGTATCGCTTTTCGGGCTAAACCGCTGGTGCGGCAAAGTGCCAAGCAGGCGATCTCGACCCTGGGGTTGGACGGCATTCTCTATCTGATTGGATTTCGTGACCGGGATAATCTTGAAGCGTTGTAAACGGTTCAGCTGTAGCCTGGCTTTTGTCCTCCAAAAACAAGTGTTCCAAGAGCCGCTGCTCTAGGGTTCATCGTTCAAGGCAGGGCTAGGAGCCGAATATGACCAAGAGCCAAGACATGACCGAGACGGTTGCGGGCAGTGAGGAAACCCCTAAAACGGGGCGGATCCGGCGCAAGCGGGTGGCCATGATTCTGGCTGCGGCCGAGCAAGAGTTTGCCCTCAACGGTTTCAAGGGTACCAGCACCCGCGCTGTTGCAACGCGAGCGGGGTTGGCCAAGGCGCAGCTGCACTATTATTTCCTGACCAAGGAGGAGCTGTACCGGGCGCTGCTGGCGTCGATTCTGAACGATTGGAATTGCCATCTGCCGGGTCCCGAGGCCTTGCTTGAGCCGGGTCAGGTGCTGCGCAATTACATCACCGCCAAGCTCAGGCTCTCCTGGGATCGTCCTGAACTGTCGAAAATCTTTGCCGGTGAGTTGTTGCGTGGCGCACCGGTGCTCAAGGAGTATATCTTTGCCGACCAGCGGCAGTGGCTGGATCAACGTGAGCTGCTGTTTAAGCGCTGGATCGCCGAGGGTAAGATGCTGGCTCTAGACCCGCTGCAGCTGATCTTCATGATCTGGTCAGTAACCCAGCATTATGCGGATTACCAGGTGCAGGTTGAGGCGATGATGGGGCGAACCCGTCTCACCGAAGCCGACTTTACCCAAATCAATGAGCAAGTGATTGGTATTATCTTGCGAGGCTGTGGTGTAGCCGATCTCCCCTCTCGATCTCACCCCTGATTCCACTGCGGTTATCTGAAAAGCCCTGCCGGTGGCGGAGCAGCGGGGTGTCTGGGGCGTGGGCTAGCTTCGGATATGAGCGGGTTTGCGCCTAAGGCGCAGTAAACGACTTTGTTGACAGTCTCGCTCCCACTGAGGAGCGAGGCTGGGTTCAATGCCGACTGTAATTTCTATCGAAAACACACTGGCTAGCCCGGGATAACTGGGCTAGAATCCGATTTCTTCGCACTATCGTCCCTAGGCTAATCAGCCTTGTTGGGATTTCTCCGTCTTTGACCTGATTGCTGTTGCGCTCTGTTTGATCAGCGCGTACACTTCCGTACCCTTTTTGTAGGGGTGGCATCTTTTTGCCGTTTTATTCCATTTGGAGTTGTGATCGAAATGCAAAACCAGAAAATCCGAATTCGATTGAAGGCTTTTGATCATCGCTTGATTGACGCTTCCACTCAGGAAATTGTTGATACTGCCAAGCGAACCGGCGCGCAAGTGCGTGGCCCGATCCCTCTCCCGACTCGTAAGGAGCGTTTTACAGTACTGACCTCACCACACGTGAATAAAGATGCACGTGACCAGTATGAGATCCGTACTCACAAACGCGTACTAGACATCGTTGAGCCGACTGAAAAAACAGTCGATGCATTGATGAAGCTAGACCTTGCAGCGGGCGTGGATGTTCAAATTAGCCTGGGCTAATAATCGATAAGCGCTTCGGCGCTATATAAGTTTTAGTAGAGGAATGCTCTGTAAAGGGCAGCCGTAGTGGGTTATAGCCCCGTACTCAACTGGCAAGAGGTTTAAATATGACTATTGGTTTAGTCGGACGGAAAGCGGGCATGACCCGCGTATTCACTGATGATGGTGTATCCGTGCCAGTCACGGTCATCGAAGTGGAACCGAACCGTGTGACCCAGCTGAAGACAGTCGATGTCGACGGCTATAGCGGATTCCAGATCACTCTGGGCGCTAAGAAAGCTTCACGTGTTACCAAGCCTGCGGCGGGTCATTTCGCCAAGGCTAGCACCGAAGCCGGTCGCGGTTTATGGGAGTTTCGCTTGGCAGATGGCGAGGAAGTTCAGGTTGGAGATCAGCTAACTGTATCGACTTTTGAAGTCGGACAGAAAGTAGACGTGACCGGCAGATCTAAAGGTAAGGGTTTTCAGGGCGGTGTTAAGCGCTGGAACTTTGCTATGCAGGATGCCACTCACGGTAACTCAATCTCTCACCGTGCTCCTGGTTCCATTGGTCAGTGTCAAACACCCGGTCGTGTATTCAAGGGTAAGAAGATGGCTGGTCACATGGGTGATGAGAATGTCACTGTACAGACTCTGGAAGTCGTTCGCGTAGATCTCGAACGTAACCTGCTCCTGATCAAGGGTGCGGTTCCGGGTGCTGCTGGCGGTGATGTTATTGTTAAACCAGCGGTTAAAGCGCGCGGCTAAGGGAGATGAGTATGAATCTTACTATTGCAGGCGCTAGTGGTTCGGTTGAAGTTTCCGAACTGGCCTTTGGTAAAGAGTTTAATGAAACACTGGTTCACCAGGTTGTAACTGCCTATTTGGCAGGTGCTCGCCAGGGAACTCGTGCGCAGAAAACCCGCGCAGAAGTGCGTGGTGGTGGTCGTAAGCCTTGGCGTCAAAAAGGCACCGGTCGTGCTCGTGCAGGTACTATCCGCAGCCCAATCTGGCGCTCCGGTGGTGTTACTTTTGCAGCGAAGCCGCAGGATCACTCGCAAAAAGTTAACAAGAAAATGTATCGCGCTGCGATTCGTTGCATCTTCTCTGAGTTGGTACGTCAGGAGCGTTTGGTTGTGGTTGAAGAGCTTAAGCTCGAAGCCCCCAAGACCAAGCTGATGGTTGCCAAGCTAAAAGAGATGGATCTGGGTAATGTCCTGATCATCACCGAAGGTGTTGATCTGGATCTTTACCTGTCTGCGCGTAACCTGCCAAAGGTTAACGTGTTGGATGCTGCTGCAATCGACCCTGTAAGTTTGGTCGGTAGCGATAAAGTGCTGGTCACTGTTGCCGCACTGAAGAAAATTGAGGAGATGTTGGGATGAACCAAGAGCGCATCTTCAAAGTTTTGTTAGGCCCGCATATCTCTGAGAAGGCGACGATTGTTGCCGAAGACGCTCAGCAGGTTGTTTTCCGTGTGGCGTCTGATGCGACTAAGCCCGAGATCAAGAAGGCTGTCGAGCAGTTGTTCGAAGTTAAGGTTGCCAGTGTTCGTGTGCTGAATAGCAAGGGTAAAACCAAGCGTACCGCACATGGCATGGGTCAGCGTAAGAGCATCCGCAAGGCGTATGTTCGTTTGGCTGAAGGCCATGACATCGACTTCGTCGGCGAATAAGGGAGGCTAACAAATGGCTATTGTTAAATGTAAACCGACCTCGCCTGGCCGTCGCCATGTGGTAAAGGTTGTAAATACTGATCTGCACAAGGGTGCGCCTCACGCGCCGTTGCTGGAGAGTCAGTCAAAGTCTGGCGGTCGTAACAATAACGGCCGTATCACAACCCGTCATGTGGGTGGTGGTCATAAGCAGCATTATCGCGTTATCGACTTTAAGCGCAACAAGGATGGCATTCCTGCTGTTGTTGAGCGTTTGGAATATGACCCGAATCGGACTGCTAATATCGCCCTGCTGAAATATGCGGACGGTGAGCGTCGTTACATCATTGCTGCTAAGGGTATGCAGTCAGGTGATCAGATTTTGTCTGGTGCCGGTGCTGATATTAAGGCTGGCAACTCGCTGCCGTTGCGGAATATTCCGCTGGGTAGTGTGATTCACTGTATCGAGCTTAAGCCTGGCAAAGGCGCACAGATGGTGCGTAGTGCCGGTGCTTCTGCACAGCTAGTTGCTCGTGAAGGTACTCATGCTACGTTGCGCTTGCGCTCCGGTGAAATGCGTAAAGTCCTGGTTGATTGTCGCGCAACGCTGGGTGAGGTCGGAAACGGCGAACACGCATTGCGCAACCTGGGTAAAGCTGGAGCCTCTCGTTGGCGCGGCGTTCGCCCCACCGTTCGCGGTGTTGCGATGAACCCGGTAGATCACCCGCATGGTGGTGGTGAAGGTCGTACCTCTGGTGGCCGTCATCCCGTATCTCCATGGGGAACTCCGACCAAGGGTTACAAAACTCGTAAGAACAAGCGTACCGATAAGCTTATCGTGCGTCGTCGTTCTAAGAAATAAAACACTGAATTCGAGGTAACGGCTGTGCCACGTTCACTTAAGAAAGGTCCTTTTATTGACCTTCACTTGATGAAGAAGGTTGAGGCTGCCATCGAGAAGGGCGACCGCAAACCAATCAAGACTTGGTCTCGTCGCTCTACGATCTTCCCGAACTTTGTCGGGTTGACGATTGCAGTCCATAACGGACGCCAACATGTTCCTGTCTTCGTAACCGAAGACATGGTAGGTCATAAGCTGGGTGAGTTTTCTGTCACCCGCACCTACCGCGGGCATGCTGCTGATAAAAAAGCGAAGCGATAGGCGAGGATATAAAGATGGAAGTAGCCGCTAAATTAAAAGGCGCTCGCTTATCCGCGCAGAAAGCTCGCTTAGTAGCGAACCAGATCCGCGGTAAGGCTGTTGATGAAGCCCTGAATCTCCTGACTTTCAGCCCCAAAAAGGGTGCTGCAATCATGAAGAAAGTGCTTGAGTCGGCAATTGCTAACGCCGAGCACAATGAAGGCGCTGATGTTGATGAACTAAAGGTGTCCACAGTGTTTGTGGATGAGGGTGTGACCATGAAGCGCATTAAGCCGCGTGCTAAGGGTCGTGCTGATCGTGTCCTGAAACGTTCTTGTCATATCACCGTCAAGGTTGCAGAGAGCTAGGAGATAAACCATGGGTCATAAAATACATCCGACAGGTTATCGACTTGGTATTGTTAAAGACCACACATCGGTCTGGTACGCAAGTCGCTCTGCCTATGCTAAAAATCTGCTTCAGGATTTGGAGGTGCGTAAGTTCCTTCAGGATAAACTGAAAGCAGCGTCTGTCAGCCGCATCGAAATCGAGCGTCCTGCACAGAATGCACGTATTACCATCCATACTGCGCGTCCGGGTATTGTGATTGGTAAGAAAGGTGAAGATGTTGAGAAGCTGCGCACCGCGATCACTAACATGATGGGCGTGCCGGTTCAGATCAACATCGAAGAGATTCGCAAGCCAGAGCTGGATGCCTTGTTGGTTGCTCAGGGTGTTGCGAGTCAGCTTGAACGTCGTGTGATGTTCCGTCGTGCCATGAAGCGCGCGGTACAGAATGCGATGCGCCTTGGCGCAAAAGGTATCAAGGTTCAGGTTGGTGGTCGTCTAGGCGGCGCCGAGATCGCTCGTTCCGAGTGGTATCGTGAAGGCCGTGTACCTCTGCACACCCTACGTGCCGATATCGATTACGGCACTTACGAGGCTCACACAACCTACGGCATCATTGGTGTCAAGGTGTGGATCTTCAAGGGTGAGGTTTTGGGTGGTATCGAGCAGGTTCGTGCTCAGAAAGATGCCGCTGCAAAGAAAAAAGCTTCTAAGTAGAGGGTACGTCAATGCTACAACCTAAGCGTACAAAATACCGCAAGATGATGAAAGGCCGTAACCGCGGCCTAGCAGAACGCGGAAGCAAAGTAAGCTTTGGCGAATTCGGACTCAAGGCTATTGGCCGTGGCCGCATCACTGCTCGGCAGATTGAGGCGGCACGTCGTGCCATGACTCGTCACGTCAAGCGTGGCGGTAAGATCTGGATTCGTGTTTTCCCCGACAAGCCAATTACCGGCAAGCCTCTGGAAGTACGTCAGGGTAAGGGTAAGGGTAATGTCGAATACTGGGTAGCTCAGATTCAACCTGGCAGGGTTTTGTTTGAGATGGAGGGCGTTCCTGAGTCTTTGGCTGCAGAAGCCTTTGCTCTGGCTGCAGCCAAGCTACCTTTGGCAACAACCATTGTTAAGCGGACGGTAATGTAATGAACGCTGTTGAATTACGTGAAAAGTCCGTAGATGAGCTAAATCAAGAGCTGCTGGGTCTGCTTAAGGAACAGTTCAATCTGCGGATGCAGAAGAGTTCTGGTCAGCTGGCGCAGTCCCATCTAATGGGTGGTGTGCGTCGTGACATTGCTCGGATCAAAACAGTGCTGAACGAGAAGGCAGGTAACTAAGCATGGCAGAGAAATCAATCCGCACTGCAACCGGCCGTGTTGTTAGTGACAAGATGGATAAGACCATCACGGTACTGATTGAGCGCAAGGAGAAACATCCTATTTACGGTAAGTACGTAAAGCGCTCTACCAAGCTACATGCTCATGATGAGAACAATGAATGTGGAATGGGGGACTTGGTTGTTGTCAAGGAATCCCGTCCATATTCTAAGTCTAAAACTTGGGCTCTAGTAACAATTGAAGAACGCGCAGTAAAGGTGTAGTATACGCGCCTTCGCTCTGAACCTGGGTTTCCCTATTTAGGGTGGCCTGGGTCGTGTGTTATGGAGTAAGACGATGATTCAAACGGAATCAATCCTTGATGTCGCTGATAACAGCGGTGCCAAGCGCGTTCAATGCATTAAAGTGCTCGGCGGTTCACATCGTCGTTATGCTCGCATTGGCGATATTATTAAAATTACCGTTAAAGAAGCAATTCCTCGCGGTAAGGTTAAGAAAGGCCAGGTACTGAAGGCAGTGGTTGTGCGTACCAAGAAGGGCGTTCGTCGTCCTGACGGTTCAATCATCCGCTTCGATGTCAATTCTGCTGTGCTGCTGAACGATGCAAGCGAGCAGCCGATTGGTACTCGTATCTTTGGGCCAGTTACGCGTGAGCTTCGTAATGAGAAGTTCATGAAAATCGTTTCCCTGGCGCCTGAAGTGCTATAAAAACCAAGCTCCGAGTAGCTTGTGTTTATGTGAAACGCTGAGGCCTGATGTGAATCGGGTCTCGGCGTTTTGAGCATGAGAAGGTAGTAGGAAAGGAAAGGTAAAAGCAATGCGCAAAATTAGACGTGATGATGATGTCATCGTCATTGCCGGAAGAGATAAGGGAAAGCGCGGTAAAGTGATGAAAATCACTGGCGATGACCGTTATATTGTTTCCGGTATCAATATGGTGAAGAAGCACACCAAGCCCAATCCGATGGCTGGCCAGTCTGGCGGTATCGTTGAAAAGGAAGCGCCGATTGCGGCTTCTAATGTAGCTGTGTTCAATGCAGCGACAGGTAAGGGTGACCGTGTAGGCTTCAAGATCTTGGAAGACGGTACCAAGGTTCGTTATTTTAAATCCAACGGCGAAGTTGTCGGCGGATAATAGGGGAGCAGGTACCATGTCAAGATTAAAAGCACTATACAAAGACAAAGTTGCCGCTCAAGTTCAGCAAGAGCTGGGCCTGAATGCGATGCAAGTTCCTCGTATCACCAAAATCACTCTGAACATGGGTGTTGGCGAAGGTATCGGGGACAAGAAAATGATCGACAATGCGGTTGCTGATATGGAAGCGATTGCCGGTCAGAAAGCTGTTGTGACCTTGGCACGTAAGTCTGTAGCAGGCTTTAAAGTGCGTGAAGGTTGGCCTGTCGGTTGTAAGGTGACCCTGCGCGGTGCGCGCATGTGGGAATTCTTCGATCGTTTGGTTGATATTGCTATCCCCCGTATCCGTGACTTCCGTGGTTTGAGCCCTAAATCATTCGACGGTCGTGGTAACTACAGCATGGGTGTTAAAGAGCAGATCATTTTTCCAGAAATCGATTACGACAAAGTTGATAAGCTGCGCGGTATGGATATCACCATTACTACCACTGCACGCAACAACGATGAAGGTCGGGCTGTGATGACCGCTCTGGGCTTCCCCTTTAAAAAATAACGGTGGATTGCAATGGCTAAGGAATCAATGAAGGCGCGTGAAGCAAAACGCGCTAAGACAGTCGCTAAGTACGCAGTAAAGCGTGCTCAGCTAAAGGCAGTTATCAGCTCTACAGCCTCATCTGATGATGAGCGTTGGGAAGCGCAGGCAGGTCTCCAGGCGCTGCCGCGTGATGCTAGCCCCAGTCGTCAACGTCGTCGCTGCCAGATTACTGGTCGCCCGCACGGCGTTTATCGTAAATTCGGTTTGTCCCGAATTAAGCTTCGTGAAGCCGCTATGCGCGGTGATGTACCCGGCTTGAAGAAAGCTAGTTGGTAAGCGTCGGTTCCAATTCCTGGAACCGCATGGCTGCACAATAGTGAGGACTCATTAAATGAGCATGCAAGACACACTTGCGGATATGCTAACGCGTATTCGCAACGGTTTGATGGCTGAGAAAGTCACCGTGTCAATGCCTGCATCGACGCAGAAAAAGGCGGTTGCCCAAGTTCTGTTAGATGAAGGTTACATCACGGGTTTCAGTGTAGAAGGCGATATCAAGCCGACTCTGAACGTCGACCTTAAGTATTTCGAAGGCAAGCCCGTAATCGAGACAATCGATCGCGTCAGTCGCCCCTCTTTACGTATTTACAAGGCTGCTAACGAGCTGCCTAAAGTACGTGATGGTCTGGGTATTGCCATTATTTCAACCTCTAAAGGTGTCATGACCGATCGTGCAGCCCGTGCTGCAAACGTCGGTGGTGAAGTCATCTGCACCGTATTCTAGGAGGTTGACATGTCACGTATCGCTAAAGCGCCTGTAGTTATACCTGCTGGTGTAGAGATCAAGCTTAACGGTCAGTCACTGAGCGTTAAAGGCAGTAACGGCACTCTGGGGTTGGATATCCACCCGAATGTGACTGTTGTTTCTGAAGAAGGTGCTCTGCAGTTTGGTGCGCGTGATGGTTCCAAGCAGTCGAAAGCACTGTCTGGCACTATGCGTTCACTGGCTAACAACATGGTTGTTGGTGTGAGTCAGGGTTTTGAAAAGAAACTTGAGTTGGTTGGTGTTGGTTATCGTGGAACGGTCAAGGGAACGGTTGTAAACCTGACTTTGGGCTTTTCTCACCCTGTTGACTACCAGCTTCCCGAAGGTGTTTCTGCTGAAATGCCCTCTCAGACCTCTCTCGTTCTGAAAGCTGCAGACAAGCAGAAGCTGGGCCAAGCCGCCGCTGAAATTCGCGCGTTCCGTCCGCCAGAGCCTTATAAGGGCAAGGGTGTGCGTTATGCTGACGAGCATGTGCGTCGTAAAGAAGCTAAGAAGAAATAGTAGGGCAGGATCATGAGCGTAAAGAATGAATCTCGTTTACGTCGTGCCCGCCGCTCTCGCTCTAAAATGCGTGAGATGGATGCGACACGTCTATGTGTCTACCGTACCCCCCGCCACGTTTATGCCCAGATTATTTCTGGCTGTGGTGGCAAAGTGCTTGCGAGTGCTTCAACGGTAGAAAAAGAATTGCGTGAAGGCGCTACCGGTAATATCGAGGCCGCCACGAAGGTGGGCGCGCTGATTGCCGAGCGTGCGAAGACCGCAGGTGTTACCAAGGTTGCTTTTGATCGTGCCGGTTTTAAATACCACGGCCGGGTCAAGGCGTTGGCAGAAGCAGCGCGTGAAGGCGGCCTGGAATTCTAAAGGTTAGGTTATGGCAAATCACGAACAGAAAGATGGCGACCTGCAGGAAAAGCTAGTTCAGGTCAATCGCGTCGCCAAAGTGGTTAAGGGTGGTCGTGTATTCGGCTTTACCGCGTTGACAGTTGTCGGAGACGGCAATGGCAAGGTTGGTTTCGGCCGTGGTAAGGCGCGGGAAGTGCCTGTTGCGATCCAGAAAGCGATGGAGCAAGCACGTCGTAATATGATCAGTGTTGATCTGAACGGCGGCACTCTGCAGTATGCTATCAAGGCGCGTCATGGCGCGTCTAAGATCTACATGCAGCCTGCTTCTGAAGGTACGGGTGTTATCGCGGGTGGTGCTATGCGTGCGGTTCTGGAATTGGCTGGGGTGCATAACGTACTGGCTAAGACCTACGGATCAACCAACCCCGTTAACGTTGTTCGCGCAACAGTCAATGGTCTGAAGGCGATGAGTTCGCCCGATGCGATTGCAGCTAAGCGTGGCAAAACTGTAGAAGAGATTCTGGGGTAATCTGCGATGACTAAGATAATCAAAGTGACGCAGACTCGCAGCTCTATCGGTATCCTGCCTAAGCACAAGCTGTGCTTGCAAGGTTTGGGTCTACGCCGTATCGGGCACGTAGTCGAAGTTGAAGACACTCCTTCCGTTCGTGGCATGGTTAACAAAGTTAACTATCTCATTAGCGTCGAAGGCGAATAGTGGAGAGGCATATCATGCGTCTGAATACACTGAGCCCAGCTCCTGGTTCCAAGCATGCGCCGAAACGCGTAGGCCGTGGTATCGGTAGTGGTTTGGGTAAGACCGCGGGTCGCGGTCACAAAGGACAGAAGTCTCGTTCTGGCGGGTCTGTTAAGCCTGGTTTCGAAGGCGGCCAGATGCCATTGCAGCGTCGTCTGCCTAAGTTTGGCTTTACCTCTCGTAAGGCGCAGTACAATGCCGAGATTCGCTTAAGTGAATTGGCACTGGTAAGCGCTGATGTGATCGATCTGGTAGCCCTGGAAGCGGCTAACATTATCGGTCACAAAATCAAGGTAGCGAAAGTTATCCTGTCAGGCAAGATCTCTAAGGCCGTTACGGTCAAAGGGCTGAGGGTCACCAAAGGTGCCCGTGCAGCGATCGAAGCCGCCGGCGGAAAGGTCGAGGAATAGATGGCTAAGCAAGGTAGTAAGTCCCCCTCCGGAGCTCAAAGCGGCCTCGGCGAGCTAAAAGCGCGTCTGTTGTTCGTCTTGCTAGCCATTGTGGTTTACCGCATTGGGGCACACATTCCTGTACCGGGAATTAACCCTGATCGCCTTGCTGCCATGTTTGAACAAAACCAAGGCACTATCCTGAGTCTGTTTAACATGTTCTCGGGTGGTGCGTTGGAACGTATGAGTATCTTGGCGTTAGGCATCATGCCTTACATATCCGCCTCGATCATCATGCAACTGCTGACCGTAGTCAGTCCTCAGCTAGCACAGCTTAAGAAAGAGGGTGAGGCAGGTCGACGGAAGATTAGCCAATACACCCGCTACGGTACTGTCATTTTGGCAACCGTTCAGTCGTTAGGTATGGCGGTAGGTCTCGCAGGGCAGGGCATTGCCTTTAGCGCAGACCTAAGCTTCTATTTCGTCGCTGTCGTTACTCTCGTTTCTGGTGCTGTGTTTCTGATGTGGCTCGGTGAGCAAATTACCGAGAGAGGTATAGGTAACGGTATTTCACTGTTGATCTTTGCTGGAATCGTCGCAGGTCTGCCCGGTGCTATCGGTCAGTCCTTCGAGGCTTCACGTCAAGGGGATCTAAACATCCTGGTGCTGTTAACAATTGCTATTGTAGCCGTTGCAACAGTGGCGTTTGTTGTCTTTATGGAGCGCGGCCAACGTCGCATCACCATCAATTACGCCAAGCGTCAGCAGGGTCGGAAAGTGTTTGCCGCCCAAACCAGCCATCTGCCGCTGAAAGTGAATATGGCCGGGGTTATTCCGCCTATTTTTGCTTCCAGTATTCTGCTGTTCCCGGCGTCGATCGGGCAGTGGTTTGGCCAGAGTGAAGGTATGGATTGGTTGCAGGATGTGTCGTTAGCGCTGGCCCCTGGTCAGCCGCTATACATACTGCTTTTTGCCGCTGCTGTGATTTTCTTCTGTTACTTCTACACCGCGATTGTTTTCAATCCTAAGGATGTAGCCGATAACCTGAAGAAGTCCGGTGCCTTCATTCCCGGTATTCGTCCCGGCGATCAATCGGCCCGTTACATCGATCAGGTGCTTTCGCGTCTGACACTCTTTGGTGCTTTGTATATCACCGGTGTGTCGCTGATGCCTCAGTTTCTGGTCGTTGCCTGGAACGTGCCGTTTTACTTTGGTGGTACATCGTTACTGATCGTTGTGGTTGTAGTCATGGATTTCATGGCTCAAGTGCAGTCGCATCTGATGTCTCACCAGTATGATTCGCTGATGAAAAAATCCAATCTCAAAGGTGGTGGTGGGCTCGTTCGATAACGAGTCTTCGGACCTATTTGGAGTAGATCATGAAAGTACGTGCATCTGTAAAAAAGATCTGCCGTAACTGCAAGATTGTACGTCGTAACGGAGCCGTTCGCGTCATCTGCAAAACTGAACCGCGCCATAAGCAGCGTCAGGGTTAATACCCTATTACTGCTTTCGTGCGAAGGTCCAAGACAGTGGTTGATAAATAAACGATCAATCACTATACTCTTGCGCCTTTCGTTGAATGGTTAACGTAGCGCGCTGTGAACCAACAAATTTCACAGCCGAACACGGAGTAAATTGAATGGCCCGTATAGCTGGCGTCAATATTCCAGACAATAAGCATGCGGTGATCTCCCTGACTTATATCTATGGGATCGGCCGTACTACTGCAAAGTCATTGTGCGATGCGGTGGGCTTGGCGACCGATGTAAAAATCGGAGACCTGTCTGAAGAACAACTGGATGGCCTGCGTGGCGAAATCACCAAACTAAGTGTTGAAGGTGATCTACGTCGTCAGGTGAACATGAATATCAAGCGTCTTATGGATCTTGGCTGTTACCGTGGTATTCGCCACCGTCGTAGTCTCCCGGTTCGTGGCCAGCGCACTAAGACCAATGCGCGTACCCGTAAGGGACCACGTAAGCCGATCCGTAAGTAGTGCTAGCGATAGGAATAAACCAATATGGCTAAGCCAGGTTCGCGCGCACCGCGCAAGAAAATCAAAAAGCAGGTGGTTGATGGGCTCGCTCACATCCATGCTTCTTTTAACAATACCATCGTGACCATTACCGATCGTCAAGGTAATACTCTGAGCTGGGCTACTGCAGGTGGTTCCGGTTTCCGTGGTTCGCGTAAGTCCACACCTTTCGCTGCACAGGTTGCAGCTGAGCGTGCGGGTCAGGCGGCTCAGGAGTATGGTCTGAAGAATCTCGACGTGTTCGTGAAAGGCCCGGGACCGGGTCGTGAATCTGCAGTTCGTGCATTGAACAATGTAGGTTACAAAATCACTAACATCACCGACGTGACGCCTATCCCGCATAATGGATGTCGTCCGCCGAAGAAGCGTCGCGTTTAATCAGGAGACGGTAAAATGGCTCGATATATTGGACCAACATGTAAGCTGTCTCGCCGCGAAGGTACGGACCTGTTCCTTAAGAGCGGCGTTCGTGCACTAGATTCAAAGTGCAAGACAGAGACTCCTCCGGGAGTACACGGCGCGCGTCGTAGTCGTCTTTCTGACTACGGTCTGCAGCTACGTGAAAAGCAAAAAGTTCGTCGTATTTACGGCATTCTTGAGCGTCAGTTCCGCAGCTACTACAAAGAAGCTGCTCGTCTTAAAGGAGCAACCGGTGAGAACCTGCTGAAGCTTCTTGAAGGTCGGTTGGATAACGTGGTTTATCGGATGGGCTTCGGTGCAACTCGTGCTGAATCTCGTCAGATCGTTTCTCACAAGTCGATTCTGGTCAATGGCAAGACGGTCAACGTACCTTCTTACCAAATAGTTGCCGGCGATATCGTCTCTGTGCGTGAAAAGGCTAAGACCCAGCTGCGGATCAAAAACGCATTGGATCTGGCTTCACAGCGTACCCTGATCGAGTGGGTTGACGTTGACAACGCTAAAATGGAAGGCACCTTTAAGGCTGCTCCTGAGCGTAGCGAACTATCCGCCGAGATCAACGAGCATCTGATCGTTGAACTGTACTCCAAGTAATCATTGCTAGGTGGAAATAATGCAGGCTTCTGTAAACGAATTTCTTAGCCCTAGCCGGATCGAAGTAGAAGAGATTTCGAGCACTCGTGCTCGGGTCTCTCTCGAGCCGCTAGAGCGTGGTTTCGGCCACACGCTGGGTAATGCGCTGCGACGGATTCTTCTGTCCTCCATGCCCGGTTGCGCGATCTCTGATGTAGAGATTGATGGCGTACAGCACGAGTACAGCTCTATTGAGGGTGTACAGGAGGATGTCATTGAGATCCTGCTGAACCTCAAGGGCGTTTCTGTAGCCATGCATAATGGTGAAGAAGCGCTGCTGACACTGACCAAGCAGGGTCCCGGTGTTGTTACCGCGGCAGATATCCAGTTGAATCAAGATATTGAACTGGCTAACCCTGATCATGTTATCGCCCATCTGAGCGATAAGGCTAAGCTGTCTATGCAGCTAAGGGTCACTCGTGGTCGTGGTTACGTACCTGCCGATGGACGTGATAGCTCCGATGAAGAGAGCCGTCCTATCGGTCGTCTGCTTCTGGATGCTACCTACAGCCCGGTACGTCGCGTATCCTATGTGGTCGAGAGCGCTCGGGTAGAGCAGCGTACCGACCTGGATAAGCTGGTTATTGATCTCGAAACGACTGGTGCCATCGATCCAGAAGAAGCGATCCGTCGCGCTGCAACTATTCTGCAGCAGCAGCTGGTTGCCTTCGTTGATCTGGAAGGTGAGTCTGGTGTTGACGAGGCTGAACCCGAGCCTGAGATCGATCCGATTCTGCTGCGTCCTGTTGATGATCTGGAACTGACGGTTCGTTCTGCGAACTGTCTGAAAGCTGAGAACCTCTACTACATTGGTGATTTGATCCAACGTACCGAAGTAGAGCTACTTAAGACTCCCAATTTGGGTAAGAAGTCCCTGACTGAAATCAAGGATGTTCTAGCCTCTAAGGGTCTGTCTCTTGGCATGCGTCTGGAAAATTGGCCGCCTGCGAGCCTGAGAAACGATGACAAGATCGCTTCTTAAGACGCTATTGACTGAACAACGTCTAGTTTTGTAAGGAATTAAACATGCGCCATCGTAAAAGTGGGCGTCAACTAAATCGCAATAGCTCGCATCGTAAAGCGATGTTCAAGAACATGGCGGTAAGCCTGTTTGAGCACGAGCTGATTAAGACGACTCTGCCCAAAGCTAAAGAGCTACGTCGTGTTGCTGAGCCTTTGATCACATTGGCTAAGCAGGACTCAGTAGCAAACCGTCGTC
Organism: uncultured Neptunomonas sp.; assembly: GCA_963974645.1. GTDB lineage: Bacteria > Pseudomonadota > Gammaproteobacteria > Pseudomonadales > Balneatricaceae > Motiliproteus. Next base: position 27,087 of record CAXBEA010000013.1, read on the forward strand.
TGGCTTTTTCCCGCACTCGCTGTGATGTGACTGTGGGTAAGCTGTTCACTGAACTAGGACCTCGCTACGCGAACCGTCCTGGTGGCTACATTCGTATTCTCAAGTGCGGTTTCCGCTCTGGTGACAATGCGCCTATGGCTTATGTTGAATTGGTTGACCGTGCGGCAGTGGGTGATGCAGTCGAAGATACGTCTGAAGACTAAGCTCAGCTACTAAGCTAAAAAAGCCCGGTATAACCGGGCTTTTTTTTGTTAAAAAAATATACCTCGCTACCTTTGCAGCAGTGATTTAAGGAATCGCCCTGTGTGTGATTGTGGCATCTCGGCTACCTGTTCGGGTGTGCCTGTAGCGATGATCTGGCCGCCATTGATGCCGCCTTCTGGGCCTAGGTCGACAATCCAGTCGGCTGTTTTTATCACGTCCAAATTATGCTCGATAACGACAATAGTGTTGCCGTGGTCGCGGAGTCTGTGCAGAACGTTTAGCAGTTGCTGGATGTCGTAGAAATGGAGCCCCGTTGTCGGTTCATCAAGGATGTAAAGGGTATTGCCCGTATCGCGTTTGGATAGCTCCTTAGACAGTTTGACCCGCTGCGCCTCGCCGCCTGAGAGTGTGGTTGCGCTCTGACCCAGGCGGATGTATGAGAGGCCGACGTCCACCAGGGTTTGTAGTCGGCGCGCCAGCATGGGGACAGCGTCAAAGAATTGACGGGCATCTTCGACCGTCAGATCCAGCACTTCGTGAATGCTTTTACCCTTGTATTTAATCTCCAGTGTTTCCCTGTTGTAGCGCTTGCCTTTACAGACATCGCAGGGCACATAGATGTCGGGGAGAAAGTGCATCTCGACTTTGATTACGCCGTCACCCTGGCAGGCTTCGCAGCGCCCCCCCTTAACATTGAAGCTGAAGCGGCCTGGTTTGTAGCCGCGAGAGCGAGCTTCCTGGGTTGCTGAGAACAGCTCTCTTACCGGTGTGAAGATCCCCGTATACGTGGCTGGATTGGAACGTGGGGTGCGGCCGATCGGGCTCTGGTCGATATCGACCACCTTGTCGAGCAGCTCCATGCCGGTGATGCCCGTGTAGGGGCGGGCTTCGAGGGTGGTGGCATTATTGAGCGCGGTCGCGGCCAGCGGGTAGAGGGTGTTGTTGATCAGAGTGGATTTTCCAGAGCCGGATACGCCGGTAATACAGGTCATCAGCCCCAGCGGAATGCACAGGTCGACCTGCTGTAGATTGTTGCCGCTTGCTCCGTAGAGATGAAGTTGATGAGTGTCATGTATGGGATGGCGCAGTGCAGGAAGTTCTATTCTACGTGCACCGCTGAGGTATTGGCCGGTGATCGAGTTCGGGGTTGCCATCACCTCCGCAGGTGTTCCCTGGGCAATGATCTCACCACCGTGGATCCCCGCACCAGGACCGATGTCGATCACATGGTCGGCTTGCAGAATAGCATCCTCGTCGTGCTCAACAACGATGACAGTGTTGCCTATGTCGCGCAGGTGGGTCAGGGTGGCCAGCAGACGCTCATTGTCTCGTTGATGCAACCCTATGGAGGGCTCGTCGAGGATATACATCACCCCGACAAGTCCTGCGCCGATCTGGCTCGCGAGCCTAATCCGTTGCGCCTCGCCGCCTGAAAGGGTATCGGCATTGCGATCCAAAGACAGGTAGTCAAGTCCGACATTGACCAGGAAACTCAGGCGTACGCCGATCTCTTTGATAATTTTATCTGCAATCTCTCCCTGCTTTCCCGGTAATTCTAATTGTTCAAAATAGAGTTTGGCGCTGCCTACGGGCATCGCGGTAATTTCGGCAATGTTGTGCTGGCTGATAAACACATGGCGCGCGTCGCGGCGTAGTCTCGAGCCTGCGCATGAGGGGCATTTTTGCTGCGCTTGATAGCGGGAAAGGTCTTCCCGTACTGACTGCGATTCGGTGTCCCTGAGACGGCGTTGCATATTGGGAATGACGCCCTCAAACGGGTGGGATTTGAGGGTTAGGTCGCCGCGATCGCTGAGGTATTGGAAGCTGATCTTCTCCGTACCAGTACCTTCCAATACGCAGTGACGCTGCTTTTCGCTGAGATCCCCAAAAGGCGTTTCGGTATCGAAACCGTAGTGTTCGCCAACGGCTTTTAGCAGCTGGTAATAATAGGCACTGCGTCGATCCCAGCCGCGAATGGCGCCTTGGGCGAGCGTTAGGCTAGGATCGCTAACGACTCGGTTGGGGTCGAAGAACTGCTTGACCCCTAAACCATCGCAGTCGGCGCAGGCGCCGTGCGGGCTGTTGAATGAGAAGAGTCTGGGCTCTAACTCTTGGATGCTATGGCCGCATTGTGGACAGGCGAAACGGGCCGAGAAGATAAGGTCTTGCTGGCTGTCTCCATCCATAGCCGCCAGAAACGCTAGGCCGTCACTCAGTTCGATACAGGTTTCTAGCGATTCGGCTAAGCGTATCTGGATATCGTCGCGCACTTTAAAGCGATCGACCACCACTTCAATGCTGTGCTTTTTGTTCTTATCCAGCTCGGGAGGGCTGTCCAGGTCTACTACGGTGCCGTTGATTCTTGCACGGACGAATCCCTGCGTTTTGAGGCTGTTGAGCAGATGTAAGTGCTCACCTTTACGGCCCTGGATCATGGGGGCAAGCAGCATCAGCTTGCTACCAGGTTCCAATGCGAGGATCTGGTCTACCATCTGGCTGATGGTTTGTGCTTTGAGGTGCAAGTTGTGGTCGGGGCAGCGGGGTTCGCCTGCCCGGGCAAAGAGCAAGCGCAGGTAATCGTATATTTCAGTTATGGTGCCCACGGTTGAACGGGGGTTGTGCGAGGTCGACTTTTGCTCGATCGAAATGGCAGGCGATAATCCCTCGATATGATCAACGTCGGGTTTTTCCATGATCGACAGGAATTGACGTGCGTAGGTTGATAGTGACTCAACATAGCGGCGTTGACCCTCGGCATAAAGCGTATCAAATGCCAGTGATGATTTGCCCGACCCAGAAAGGCCTGTGATCACGATCAGTTTGTCGCGAGGGATGTCCAGGTCGATATTCTTGAGATTATGGGTTCGGGCACCCCTGACGCTAATAGTGTCCATGCAGACCTCGGTGACAGCGCGGTTGGTAAAAGTGAGCGGCCATATTATATAAGATCTAGGCTCCAAAAAGTGGGCGATAAAACATTAACCGAGTCGGCTGCATCTCTGTGGAGTTATGGTATTCTAAATTGCTGTTGGGTCCGCTGCTGAAAGGCGCTGGCTAAATTGGACATTATTAAAGAGTAGAGAATCGATGGCACGTGGAGTGAACAAAGTAATCTTGATCGGTAATCTCGGGCAGGATCCGGAAGTCCGTTACATGCCAAATGGTAATGCGGTTACGAATGTGACCATCGCGACCTCGGAAAGCTGGAAAGATCGTGAAAGCGGCCAGCAGCAAGAGCGAACTGAATGGCACCGGGTGGTGTTCTTCGGCAAGCTTGCAGAGATTGCAGGGCAGTATCTGCGAAAAGGTTCAAAAGTCTATGTTGAAGGCGCGTTGCGAACGCGCAAATGGCAGGGGCAGGATGGCCAGGACAAATATACTACTGAGATCGTTGTCGATATTAATGGCTCAATGCAGATGCTCGATTCTCGTTCGGGCGAGCAGGGTGGTGGTTATCAGTCACAACCGCAACAGCCACGGCAGCCGCAACAGCAGCCCGCGACACAGTCGGCACCTGCGCAGAATTATTCCCAGCCACCGCAGCAAGGCGGTTATGCCGCGCGGCCGCAGGCAACTCCGCCAAAGAGTGCGCCGCAACCACCCGCTGGTATGGATGATTTTGACGACGATATTCCGTTTTAAAAAAATTCCTTAGGGTTTTTTGTTAAGAATACCTATCAAGGTCAATCCATTGTTTTCGCTTCCTGCGCTGCTGATTGTTGGAGTAGATGGCCAGCTCGGTTACGAGGTGGAGGCGCTGGCTCGCGAACAGGGTTTCGATGTCACCGCGCTTGATTCTGATCAGCTTGATATTCTCGATTCGACTGCAGTGGCGGAAGCGCTGGCTAAATACCAGCCGCTCTTTTTGGTTAATGCAGCGGCAGAGCTGAATACCCAAGAGCAGACATTAGCCGCTTATGCGGCTAACACCCGTGGTGCCGCGATTTTAGCCGAGAGCTGCCGTGCAGCGGGGTGTGCGCTGGTACATATCTCCTGTGCAGAGGTGTTCCAAGGAGACCGAATTGAGGTGTTTGCTGAGGATGATGAGCCGGCGCCGCAAACGCTGTATGCTAAGAGCAAGTTAAGGGGCGAAGAGCTGGTTCGAGCAGCGCTGTCGCGCCATATTATTTTGCGTACAGGCTGGTTGTTTAGTGCTCGAGGTGACAGCTATGTACGCAGCCTGCTAGAGCAGGCGAGGCAGCAGCAGGAGGTGTTCGTGGCTGATGGGCTGGTCGGTGATCCGACCCCCGTGGCAGATCTTGCGCGGGTGATTCTGGCGATGATTAAACAGTTGGATAGCGGTGCTGAGTGCTGGGGTACCTATCACTACTCGGCCGCAGAAAGCATCAGTTGGTTTGGATTTGCCGAGTCAATTATCGCAGCGGCTAGGCAGTATGCTGATATCCCCTTGGAGCGCTTGCTCGCTGTTCCTCAAGCTGAGTTGGAGGTACGGCAGCGGCCGCAGAACAGTCGTTTGGATTGTGACAAGATTCTGTCTGCTTTTGGTATTCATCAGCGTGCCTGGCGTCCAGGTCTGATGCAGGTTGTTCGTAGTTATTACAGTTAGGGTGCCAGTTCAGGAACGGATTGGGCGGTTTATGATCAAGATCGAAAAGCAGCCAGATGTGCTGTAGATGATACTCAAACAACGGTGATGCAGATGTCAAACTCTACCTTGGTTGACCGTTTTGGCCGCCATGTCGATTATATTCGAATCTCTGTGACGGATCGGTGCGATTTTCGCTGCGTCTATTGTATGAGCGAGAAGATGACTTTTCTGCCCCGCCCGCAAGTGCTCAGTCTCGAAGAGATCGAGTCGACGGCACAGGCGTTCGTTGCCCTCGGGGTGAAAAAAATTCGTCTGACGGGGGGGGAGCCCTTGGTTCGTCGAGGTATTGTCGATCTCTGCCATCGGCTGTCGTCGCTTGAGGGGCTGGAGGAGTTGGTGATGACGACCAACGGATCCCAGTTACCGACACTGGCCCATGAGATACAGGCAGCAGGTGTTAAACGCTTGAATATCAGCCTGGATTCTCTACGTCCGGAGTTGTTTGCAGAACTGACCCGTACCGGAAAACTTGATCAGGTGCTGGAGGGTATTGATGCAGCCTGTGCTGCGGGATTCGAGAGAATTAAGCTTAATGCAGTGATTATGAAGGGCCGCAATGACGCTGAGGTTCTGGATCTTGTTGAGTTTGCACGGGATCGCCAGCTTGATATCAGCTTTATCGAAGAGATGCCGCTGGGTGCCATAAGTGAGCATGACCGTAATGACACCTATTGTTCCAGCCAAGAAGTACGTGATGTAATCCAGCAACGGTACCCATTACTTGATTCTGCAGCGGTGACAGCCGGCCCGTCGCGATACTACCAGATGGCTGACAGCAAGAGCCGAATTGGCTTCATCTCCCCCCATAGCCATAACTTTTGTGGTGACTGCAATCGGGTGCGATTAACCGTCGAGGGGCGCTTACTGCTCTGTCTGGGTAACGAGTATTCAGTCGATCTGCGTGAGGTGCTTAGGGCTCCAGGTTTTGATCAGGCTCAGCTTGAACAGGCGATCATTAAGGCCATGGATCTCAAACCCGAAAAACATGAGTTTGATCTTGAGGGTGAGCCTCAAATTCTGCGCTTTATGAATATGACCGGAGGCTAGTCGTTACGATGCCAGGCTGTACTCTGGGGCTTTTTTCCTGACCCGCTGCCTTTTTTTTTAATAGTGCGTAGAATGTGCGCTTTTGTATCGTGCCGAAGCATTGGCTTTCGGGTTGGTTGGAAATAGATAACGGGTTGTTCGCAGCTCGATAATGGCGCCATGAGTACATCAGATTCAGAACAGTTTGACGAAATACGCCCCTACAATGACAGTGAAGTGGCTGATGTTATCGCCCGTTTGCTGACAACCCCCGAGCTTATCTCTGCGTTGACGAAGTTCCGTTTTCCGCGTCTTAGTCGCTTTGTTCCGTTTCTGCTGCGTCCACTGGTGATGCGTGTACTTTCCAAACAGTTGAAAGGTATCAGCACGGTCGTACAGATGCAGGACGTAATCGCGTCTTACATGCAAAGCATGGTTGATCGCAGTACAGGCCGATTAACCTTCACCGGCATCGATCAGCTCAATCCGGGTGAGGCCTATCTCTTTATCTCTAATCATCGTGATATTGCGATGGATCCCGCTTTTGTTAATTGGGGTTTGTACCATGACGGCATAGATACTGCGCGGATTGCGATCGGTGATAATCTGCTCAAGAAGCCCTATGTCTCAGATCTGATGCGGCTTAATAAAAGCTTCATCGTGAATCGCTCCGCTACTGGTGTGCGCGGAAAGATGAAGGCCTTGTCGCAGCTGTCGGCTTATATCGACCATTCGATTACTAGCGGCCATTCGGTTTGGCTGGCTCAGCGTGAAGGGCGTGCTAAGGATGGTAATGATCGAACCGAGCCTGCGATTCTAAAAATGCTTTATATGAGCTTCAAAAAGCGCGGGTTGAGATTTTCTGAAGCAGTCAAGGCGCTGCATATCGTGCCGGTCTCTATCTCTTATGAGTATGACCCTTGCGACGCACTTAAAGCTATGGAATTGCACGCCTTGGCTGCCAAGGGCGGCTATCAGAAATCTCAATTTGAAGATATTGAGAGTATTGTGCAGGGGATTGTAGGCTATAAGGGCGATGTCCATGTGGCATTTGGTAGGCCGATGGATGCGGCGTTTGAAACGGCCGAAGAGCTAGCCCAAGAGATCGATCGTACTATAGTCAGTAACTACCACCTGCATAGCTCGAATTTACTGGCGGCCGAGCAGGCGGTGGATCAGATTGCCGCCGATAAGCGCGCGCGTTATCAGAGCCGCATTGCCGGAATAGATAGCGACAGCCTGCCTTGGTTTATAGCGCAGTACGCCAATCCCGTCCTGAACAAACAAAAACTCGCGGCTTTAACGACAACGGAAGGTACTCATGAACAACAATAACCTGACCCATCTGGACACCAACGGGCATGCGCATATGGTGGATGTGTCGGAGAAGGAGGTCACTACGCGGGAAGCGCGTGCCGAGGCGTATATCTGTATGTTGCCAGAGACTCTGGCGATGATTAGCGAAGGTCGGCATCGCAAAGGCGATGTGCTTGCGGTGGCGCGCATTGCAGGGATTCAGGCGGCTAAGCGATGCTCCGATATTATTCCACTCTGCCACCCGCTGATGCTGAGCAAGGTCACCGTTGACCTGATTCCCGAGCCTGGGCTGAATCGGCTCCGGATTGAGACGCTGTGCAAACTCAACGGTCGAACCGGAGTCGAAATGGAGGCGTTGACTGCCGCCTCTGCCGCCGCGCTGACACTTTATGATATGTGCAAAGCGGTTGATCGAGGAATGATCATTGAAGGGGTGAGGTTGTTGGAAAAAATTGGCGGCCGCAGCGGACATTGGCAGGCGGAGGAAAAATAGCGGTGATTAAGGTGGTGTTTTTGGCCAGCGTCAGAGAACGTTTAAATTGCACCGAGATGCCGTTTGATACGGGGCGGGCCGAGATAAGCGTGACAGAGTTGGCGGAACTTCTGGCGTTGCGTGGTGAGCTCTGGCGGCAAGTGCTGCTCGACGATAGGGTGTTGGTTGCGGTTAATCAGCAGATGAGCCGAGCGGATGTGCTTATCCGTGATGGCGACGAGGTGGCTTTCTTCCCTCCTGTTACCGGTGGTTAATCTGTTTTACCGATAGGGTTCACGCATCTATGCCCCATATTCGCGCTTTTTTATTCTACCTGGTGATGATTTCGGCCACGGTGGTGCACTCTACGCTCTGTCTTATCTTTGTCAGCTGGCTGCCGTTTCGGATTCGATTCAAGCTCGTCAGCTCTGTAAATCATCTCTTTATCGGCTGGTTGCGCCTTGTTTGCGGGGTTCGCTACGAGCTGGTTGGAAAAGAGAATCTACCTCAGGATCGGCCCTATGTGCTGCTGGTGAACCACCAGAGCGAGTGGGAGACCATCTATCTTCAGTTGTTAATTCAGCCCATTAGTACCGTGCTTAAAAAGGAGCTGCTGCGTATTCCGTTTTTCGGTTGGGCGTTGGCATTACTGCGCCCTATTGCCATCGATCGCTCTCAGCGGACGGGGGCGATTAAACAGTTGTTAAAGCAGGGTAAGGAGCGCCTTGCAGAGGGGGTTCCTGTGGTTATCTTTCCGCAGGGAACGCGCGTTCCGGCAGGGCAGTTGGGTAAATTTAACAAAGGCGGAGCGATGTTGGCGTGCAGTGCCAAGGTGCCGGTTGTGCCTATGGTGCATAATGCCGGTGAGCATTGGCCGTCTGCGCGTTTTGCAAAAATACCGGGTTTGATTCGGATCGAAATTGGCGAGCCCATCCTGACAGAAGGGCGCAGCGTTGATGCGGTTTTCCAGCAATCTACCGAGTGGATTCAAAGCCGTTTGAAGCTTGATGACAGCACCGGCAGCGCGGATTAAGGACCGAGCTAATCACAGGGATCAGGTTATAAAAAAGCCGCTCTAAAAGCGGCTTTTTTGATCCTGTTGAATCTTAAGCGCGGTAGCGCTGGAATACCAAGGAGGCGTTGGTGCCACCGAAGCCAAAGCTGTTCGACATTACCCGTTCAAGCCCTGCATTATCCTTGCGTTCGGTAATGATCGGCATCCCGACAGCTTCTGGGTCCAGGGTCTCGACGTTGGCAGAAGCGGCGATGAAATCACCCTCCATCATCAGCAGGCTGTAAATCGCTTCCTGAACGCCTGCAGCTCCCAGCGAGTGGCCTGTCAGGGACTTTGTAGAGCCTACGACAGGGACGTTGTCGCCGAAGGCCAGTTTGACCGCTTTGAGCTCCTGCATATCGCCAACCGGGGTGCTAGTGCCGTGCGCATTAATGTAGTCGATATCGCCCTCGACGCTGGCCATCGCCTGCTGCATGCAGCGCATCGCGCCCTCGCCTGAAGGAGCAACCATGTCGTAGCCATCGGAGGTGGCGCCGTAACCGACGAGCTCTGCATAGATCTTGGCTCCACGTGCTTTAGCGTGCTCCAGCTCTTCGATCACCAGAATGCCGCCGCCGCCCGCGATGACGAAGCCGTCGCGGTTGGCATCGTAAGCCCGACTGGCCTTCTCGGGGGTATCGTTGTATTTGGATGAAAGCGCACCCATCGCATCGAAGAGGCAGCTCATGGACCAGTGCAGTTCTTCACCGCCACCGGCAAAGATGACATCCTGCTTGCCGAGCTGGATTAGCTCCATCGCATTGCCGATACAGTGGGCGCTGGTTGAGCATGCAGAGGTGATGGAGTAGTTGACGCCTTTGATTTTGAACGGTGTTGCCAGGCAGGCGGAAACGGTGCTGCCCATGGTGCGGGTAACTCGATATGGGCCTACGCGCTTTAGTCCTTTTTCACGAAGAATGTCGGCGGCTTCAACGATGTTGGCAGAAGATGCACCGCCAGAACCTGCGATCAAACCGGTGCGGATGTTGGAAACCTGGTCCTCGGTCAACCCGGAGTCTGCGATCGCATTTTTCATGGCTAAATAAGTGTAGGCTGCTGAATCACCCATGAATCGCATCAGTTTGCGATTGATAAGCGGGGCCATGTCCAGCTCAATACTGCCGGCAACATGACTACGGAATCCTAGCTCTTTGTACTCCTCCTGGAAGGAGATTCCAGAGCGCCCGGTTTTCAGGGACTCAGTAACAGTCTCTTTATCACAGCCGATGCATGATGTAATACCAATTCCGGTGACAACGACACGTCGCATAGGAGAAACCTCATATTATGAATTAAAAAAACGGGGCTCTATTCGAGGCCCCGTTTTCTGAAAGTAAGGCCAGCTTGGCGCAAATTTACGGCTGTTACCGCCCCGCTGCTCTATTTTAGCCGAAAGATTAGAAATCGGCAGTGGAGGTGAATAGGCCTACCTTGAGATCTTTGGCGCTGTAGATTTCACGACCATCGACGGACATGGTGCCATCAGCTATTCCCATCACTAATTTGCGTTCAATCAAACGAGAAAGCTCTAGGTGATAGGTTACTTTTTTAGCGGTTGGAAGTACCTGGCCAAAAAATTTAATCTCACCTGCGCCAAGTGCGCGCCCACGACCCTTATTGCCCTTCCAAGCAAGGAAAAAACCAACCATCTGCCACATCGCATCAAGGCCCAAGCAGCCAGGCATTACCGGGTCACCGGGAAAATGGCAGTCAAAAAACCACAGGTCGGGGTTGATATCCAGTTCGGCGATAATCTCGCCTTTGCCGTATTTTCCACCATCAGCATTGATGGTAATAATACGGTCAGCCATCAGCATGTTGCCGACGGGAAGTTGTGCGTTGCCGGGGCCGTTCATCTCGCCGTAGCCGCATTGCAGCAGTTCATCACGAGTAAAAGAAGATGGCTTTGTCATTGCGCAAAGGTCCGTTTATTGTGAGTCAATGGGCAAACTATACCGGTTTTAGGAGGCTTTCGCCTAGTAAAATGCGGGTCGTTTGCTGCATTGGTTGAGTTTAGTGGGTGTTAGGCTCGACGGCTAATAGCAAGATTTGCCAGTTGCTTTAAAATCTCCCTAAAGGGCGATGCTGGAATCAGTTTTAGCTGCTCTAGAGCGAGGTCTATCTGGAGTTGTGCCTGTTCAAATGTATAGTCAATGGCGCCGCTGGCGATCACTGCTTGTCGGATCGGCTCTAGATCGTCCAGGCCGCCTTTACGGATCGCCTGGCGAATCAGCTGGCGCTGCTCCTCGCTACCGTGCTTCATGGCATAGATGAGTGGAAGGGTGGGCTTGCCTTCGGCTAGATCATCGCCAACATTTTTCCCCATCTCTTCGGCAGAGCTTTGGTAATCGAGAACATCGTCAACCAGCTGAAAAGCAATCCCGAGGTGGCGACCGAAGAGTCGGAGTGCTTGGATCTGCTGGTCACTAGCGTTGGCGATGATAGCGCCCACCTGGCTGGCAGCTTCAAATAACATCGCGGTTTTGCCCAGGATGACCTTCATGTAGCTGGCTTCATCGACATCCGGATTCTTGCAGTTGATCAACTGCAGAACCTCTCCTTCTGCGATGACGTTGGTTGCATTGGAGACAACAGCCATGATTGGCATGGCGTTGAGCTCGACCAGCATCTGAAATGCGCGTGAGTAGAGGAAGTCTCCGACCAGCACGCTCGGTGCGTTGCCCCACTTGGCGTTGGCAGTGGCTTTGCCTCGACGCAGGTCGGAGGTATCGACGACATCGTCGTGAAGCAGAGTTGCGGTATGGATGAACTCAATTACCGCAGCAAGGTTGATATGCTCAGTGCCTTGATAGCCACAGCCGCGAGCGGCAAGAAGTACCAGCAGCGGGCGGATGCGCTTGCCGCCGCTTTCGACAATATAGCTGCCTATCTTCTCTACCAGGGGGACGCCGGAGTGAAGGTTGCCAAGAATAAACTGGTTTACCGCTTCGAAATCGGTACCGATCTGAGGGTGAAGTTGATGTGGCTGCATGTTTGAACTGACGTGATGATTTTGGGGCATGCTAAGGGGGTGTCATTGGAGTGTCAAGAAGTTCGCCCAAGCTTCTTTAGCTGCCTTGTGTTTGAGGGTTCACTGGGGTAGTATTCGCCCCCCTGTGGTCCGTTCAATTTTTCAGGTGGTTGGTTTTATGGCTGCCTGAGCTCCCTATCATATGGTCGGGTATTGAATAATACGTAGTTCCATTAGAAGTAGGCGTTAACTAGTAGCCGGACGAGACCCGTAACTGGAGAAAAACATGTACGCAGTAATTGTAAGCGGTGGTAAGCAGTACCGTGTAAGTGAAGGCCACACTCTGAAAGTAGAAAAGTTGGCTATTGAAGAGGGCGCATCGGTAGACCTGGATCAGGTTCTGCTGGTTGTTAACGGTGACGACGTCAAAATCGGAGCCCCGCTTGTCGCAGGTGCCAAGGTAAGTGTTGAGGTTCTGGCTCACGGTCGTGGCAAGAAAGTTCGCATTATCAAGTTCAAGCGTCGTAAGCACCACATGAAGCAGATGGGTCACCGTCAGTGGTTTACCGAAATTAAGATTACCGGAATCAGCGCGTAAGCGGGTACCGGTTGTTGAAGGAGAGTAGTAATGGCTCATAAAAAAGCTGGCGGTAGTACTAATAACGGTCGCGATTCCGAGTCGAAACGCCTTGGTGTCAAGCGTTTCGGTGGTCAGAAAGTTCTGGCTGGGAATATCCTGATTCGTCAGCGTGGAACACGTTTCCATGCGGGTAGCAATGTTGGCATCGGCAAGGATCATACCCTGTTCGCCACTGCTGAAGGCGTTGTTAAGTTCGAAGTTAAAGGCCCGAAGAACCGTAAGTTTATCAGCGTGGTTAGCGCCTGATCTAAGGTTTGGTGTCTGTAAAGCAGCCATTGGCTGTTTCTTCAAAGAGCTCCGCCGTGGCGGGGCTTTTTTTGTTTTTAGCAGGCTATGATTATGCGGTGTCTTAGATGATCCCGGATGCTCAGCTGCGGAGTGGAACATGAAATTTGTCGACGAAGTCGTCATCGGTGTTGAAGCGGGAAAGGGTGGCAATGGCTGCATGTCTTTCCGGCGCGAAAAATATATCGCTAAAGGCGGTCCAAATGGCGGTGACGGCGGTGATGGCGGTTCGCTCTGGGTCGAGGCGGACGAGTCTCTTAATACGCTGGTGGACTTTCGCTTTCAGCGTGCCTATCGGGCAGAGCATGGCCAGAATGGAATGAGCCGCGACTGCACCGGTTTCAAGGGCGAGGATCTGGTGCTGCGGGTTCCGGTAGGGACCACGGTCATCGATGAGGATACCCAGGAGGTGCTTTGCGATATGACCCAGGTGGGTCAGCGCGAAAAGGTGGCTCAGGGCGGTTTTCATGGGCTTGGCAACACGCGCTTTAAGTCGAGTGTTAACCGTGCCCCTCGACAGACCACCAACGGCTCTATGGGTGAGGCGAGAAGCCTCAAGCTGGAGCTAAAGGTGTTGGCTGACGTGGGTTTGTTGGGGTTGCCTAATGCGGGTAAGTCCACCTTCATTCGCGCGGTATCGGCAGCGACCCCTAAGGTCGCGGATTATCCCTTTACTACCCTGGTGCCAAATCTGGGTGTGGTCAGCGTCGAGCGTGATCGCAGTTTTGTTGTTGCCGATATCCCCGGACTGATTGAGGGTGCGGCAGAGGGGGCGGGTCTTGGGGTCCGTTTTCTTAAGCACTTGACCCGTACCCGTATTTTGCTCCATCTGGTCGATATGGCTCCCTGGGATGAGGTTACTCCGGCAGAATCTGCGAAAATCATCATCAATGAATTGCGAAAGTTTAGCCCTACGCTTGCAGAGCAAGAGCGTTGGTTGGTGCTCAACAAATTGGATCTGGTGCCTGAGGATGAGCGAGAGTCACGCTGCCAGGCCTTGATCGATGCGTTGGCCTGGACCGGGCCGGTGTTTAAGATTTCTGCGATTAAAAAAGAGGGGACTTTTGAAGTTTCCCGTGCCGTGATGGACCATATCGAGACGCGTAAGCAGCAGGAGGCTGATGATCCTGAGTTGGCTGAGCAGGAAGCCAGGCGCAAGGTGTTGCTTGAGGAGGAGTCTCGTGAGCGGTTGCGTCTGTTGCGTGAGCAGCAGCGAGCGCGTCGCCTACAGAAAGGCGATGTACTTGATGACGATGATGACGACTACGATGACGATGATTACGACGTCGAAGTAGAGTATGCGCCTTAACCATGTAGTAAGGATCAGGACAGATGAGTGCTAGGCAGGCGGTCGCGCAGGGTAAGCGCTGGGTCGTGAAGATCGGCAGCGCATTGTTGACTAACGATGGTCGGGGTTTGGATGAGGCTGCAATTGCCGGCTGGGTCGATCAAATGGCGACGCTGCGTAAGCAGGGGGTCGAGTTGGTCCTGGTGTCCTCGGGTTCGGTGGCTGCGGGTATGCAGCGGTTAGGTATGACTGAGCGGCCGCATGAGCTACACAAGCTGCAGGCGGCTGCTGCTGTGGGTCAGATGGGCTTGGTGCAGACCTACGAAGCAGGCTTTAAACGCCACGAGCTGCACACGGCGCAGATATTGCTGACCCATGATGATCTGTCTAATCGCAAGCGCTATCTAAATGCCAAGGGAACCCTGACGGCGCTAATTGACTGGGGTGTCGTGCCGGTTATCAATGAGAACGACACGGTTGTCACCGATGAGATCCGCTTTGGGGATAACGATACCCTGGGAGCGCTGGTGGCCAATCTTGTCGTTGCGGATGCGTTGATTCTGTTAACCGATCAGCAGGGTTTGTTCGATGCAGATCCTCGCAAAAACCCTCAGGCAGCGTTGATCGGCCAGGCGCGGGCCGATGATAAGCGTCTCGACGCGATGGCGGGTGGCGGCGCCGGTGCGCTGGGTCGCGGGGGGATGCAGACCAAGCTGCGCGCGGCACGCTTAGCGGCGCGCTCAGGTGCAGCGACGGTCATCGTCGGTGGCCGTGAGGCGGATGTGTTGTTGCGGTTGCGGGCTGGCGAGCCATTGGGGACGCTGTTAACGCCCGAGTGTGAGCCGCAGGCGGCGCGTAAGCAGTGGTTGGCCGGTCATCTCCAGGCGCGCGGCACCCTGGTGCTGGATGCGGGTGCGGTCAAGGTGTTGGCGGGGTCGGGTCGCAGTTTGCTGCCTGTAGGGGTCAAAGCGGTCAAGGGTGATTTCTCGCGGGGCGAGATGGTGCTCTGTGTGGATGAGCAGGGTGTGGTGGTTGCGCGCGGGCTGGTGAATTACGGGGCTGATGAGGCGCGGCGTATCATCGGTCAATCCAGTAGCCTGATAAAGCAGACGCTCGGCTATATCGGTGAGGAAGAGCTGGTTCACCGGGATAATCTGGTACTGGCTTAGTCTTGTGTGTTTCTAGTTGGGACTTGGAGTGGGTAACGCAGAGACAAAAAAAACCGGCCTGAGCCGGTTTTTTTAAGCCTAATAAAAAATTACAGGGCTTTGATCTGGGCGTTAAGGCGGCTCTTATGACGAGAAACCTTGTTCTTATGAAAGATGCCCTTGCTAGCAGCGCTGTCCATGATAGGCATTGCAGTTGTGTATGCAGCCTGAGCCGCTTCCTTGTCACCGGCTGCAATAGCATTGATGACTTTCTTTAAATATGTGCGTGCCATGGAGCGCAAGCTAGCGTTTTGGTTGCGGCGCGTTTCAGCCTGGCGAGCACGTTTTTTAGATCCTGCAGAATTTGCCACGACTGGCTCCTCAATAGAACGAATAATACTAGGTGTTAAAAAATAAGAGGCAGGATTATTCATATTCGCTGGCCTATTGTCAAACGATTTTGTATTTTTAGGTCCGATTCGGTAGTAGGGGTACTAGGTGGCTAAGCCGCAAGAGAGTAAATCGCGTTCGTTGTTACGCTCCAGTTCGCTGGTTGGGTTGATGACGCTGTTGTCCCGAGTGATGGGGCTGGCGCGCGATATCGTCATTGCCCATAGTTTTGGTGCAGGTGCCAGCGCAGATGCATTTTTTGTCGCGTTTAAGATTCCTAATTTTCTGCGGCGTTTGTTTGCTGAAGGTGCATTTGCGCAAGCGTTTGTGCCGGTATTGTCTGAGTATCGCACTCAAGGGAGCCTGGCTGAGGTAAAGCAGTTGGTTGATCGGGTTGCCGGTTCGCTGGGATTGGTGCTGACGCTCATAACCGCGGTGGCGGTGCTGGCGGCGCCGTTATTGGCGATGGCGTTTGCGCCGGGATTTTATCTGCATGATGCGGCCAAGTATCAGCTCACGGTTGAGCTACTGCGACTCACCTTCCCTTATCTGCTGTTCATATCGCTGACGGCGTTTGCTGGTTCCATTCTCAATAGCTATGACCGCTTTGCGGTGCCTGCATTCACCCCGGTACTGCTCAACCTGTCGTTGATCGGTTCGGTATTTTGGCTCCAGCCGTTGATGGATACGCCGGTAATGGCGTTGGCCTGGGGGGTGGTGATCGCAGGGGTGACCCAGCTGTTGTTGCAATTGCCGTTTTTGGCGCGGGTGCATCTGCTGCCTAGGCCCAGGGTTGATTTTAAGCACCAAGGGGTTCGCAAGATTATTACGTTGATGCTCCCGGCGCTGTTTGGGGTGTCGGTCAGCCAGATCAATCTGATGCTGGATACGGTGCTGGCGTCACTGTTGCAGACGGGAAGCGTGTCCTGGTTGTATTTTTCCGATCGGTTGGTGGAGTTGCCTCTGGGCGTGTTCGGCATCGCCATCGCAACGGTTGTTCTGCCGAGCTTGTCGCGCAAGCATGCGGAAAGATCCCCCGAGGCCTTTGCAGCGATGTTGGATTGGGCAATGCGGATGGTGTTGTTGATCGGTATTCCGGCTGCGTTGGCGTTGTGGCTGCTGGCAGAGCCTTTACTGGTAACGCTGTTTCAATATGGCGCTATGACGCCTGAGGATGTGACCCAGGCCAGCTACAGTCTGCGTGCCTATAGCCTGGGGTTGCTGGCGTTTATGCTAATCAAAGTGCTAGCGCCGGGATATTTTTCCCGTCAAGATACCAGGACACCGGTCAAGATAGGTATTCTGGCGATGGCGGTGAATATGCTGCTGAACCTGGCGCTTATCGTGCCGCTGGCGCACGCAGGGTTGGCGCTGGCGACATCCCTCTCTGCATTTTTAAACGCAGGCTTGTTGTTGCGAGGCTTATTACGGGATGGGGTGATGCGCTGGCAGGCGGGTTGGCTGCGGTTCGTCCTGCAGCTGTCGTGCGCCAATCTGGCGATGGCGGTGTTGCTTGTTCTATGGGTGCCTGAGTTATCGCAGTGGTTAAGCTGGAGTGTTTGGGATAGGGCCATGGCCATGGCGCTAAGCTGTGTTCTGGGTGGGGCCCTGTATGTGATTGTGCTGCTGCTGCTGGGTGTTCGGCTACGGCAGTTGCGACATTAACTGCGGTCAGCAGGTCTCTGCGGTATTCGGACCGCCGTGGCTGTTGTATACTGCCGCGTTCGTTTCAGGGCTGGCGTTGTTGTCATGGAGTTAATCAGAGGTCTGCATAATCTTCGCGATCAGCATCGAGGCTGCGTGGCGACTATTGGTAACTTTGATGGCGTGCATCTGGGGCATCATCAGGTGTTGGCTCAGGTAAGCGAAAAGGCACGTTTGCTGGGATTGCCCTCGGTTGCGATTGTTTTTGAACCCCAGCCGCGAGAGTTTTTTGAAGGGGCGATGGCGCCGCCTCGATTGACCCGGTTTCGTGACAAGCTAGAGCTGATTCGCGATCACGGCATCGACCGGGTGTTCTGCCTGCACTTCAATCAGCGCTTGCGCGCCTTGACGGCCGAGCAGTTTATTGACCGTTTGCTGCTCAGCGGGCTGGCGGTAAAGTATTTTGTCGTTGGCGATGATTTTCGCTTTGGCTGTGATCGTGCCGGTGACTTTGAATTACTGCAGCACTACGGCATCAGTCACGATTTTACCGTAGTGAATACCCGTACCCATCTGATTGATGCTGAGCGGGTCAGTAGTAGCCGGATTCGCCAAGTGCTGGCGGCGCATGATTTCACCCTTGCCGAGCGTTTGTTAGGGCGTCCTTACCGGGTAAGCGGTAAGGTGATTCATGGACGCAAGTTGGGGCGTCAGCTGGGTTTGCCTACCGCCAATATTTCGTTGCAGCGAAAGCGGTTGGCGTTCGATGGTGTTTACGTAGTTGATGCCTTGACGGAGGACGGTCAGCGCCACGCTGCCGTAGCCAATGTTGGGGTGCGCCCCACCGTTAACGGTGATGCACCGCTGCTGGAGGTCCATCTGCTCGATTTTGATGGTGCGCTCTATGGCCAACGGTTGCAGGTCGAGTTCTTAGCCCCTGTTCGGCCAGAGCAGAAATTTGCCGATGTTCAGGCGCTGCAACAACAGATACATATGGATATTAAATTTGCTCGGGAGTGGCGTGAGCGTAACGCACGCGCCTT
Organism: uncultured Neptunomonas sp.; assembly: GCA_963974645.1. Taxonomy (GTDB): domain Bacteria; phylum Pseudomonadota; class Gammaproteobacteria; order Pseudomonadales; family Balneatricaceae; genus Motiliproteus. The sequence continues at coordinate 45,178 of CAXBEA010000013.1, forward strand.
GGCTTAACGTTAGCGACAAGTGAAGATTCACCATGACTGACTACAAACATACCCTCAATCTACCTGAAACCGATTTCCCGATGCGCGGCAACCTGGCTCAGCGTGAGCCCGAAATGCTGCGGGAATGGAATGCGATCGGGTTGTATCAGCGGATTCGTGAAGTGAGTCAGGGGCGCGAAAAGTTCATTCTTCATGACGGCCCTCCCTACGCCAATGGCGATATTCATATCGGCCATGCGGTTAATAAAATCCTCAAAGATATTATTGTCAGATCCAAGACCCTGAGTGGCTTCGATGCGCCCTACGTCCCGGGATGGGATTGCCACGGGCTGCCGATCGAACACAAGGTTGAAACCAAGATCGGTAAAGCGGGCACGAAAAAGACCTTCAAGGAGTTTCGCCAGGAGTGTCGTAGTTACGCCCTGAAGCAGGTTGAAGGGCAGAAGAAAGACTTTATCCGTTTAGGTGTGCTTGGGCAGTGGGATAAACCCTACTTGACGATGAATTTCGAGACCGAGGCCAACATCATCCGGGCGCTCGGTAAAATTGTCGAAAACGGTCATCTGGTGAAAGGCTACAAGCCGGTTTACTGGAGCGTGGTCGGCGCGTCGGCGTTGGCAGAAGCGGAGGTCGAATACCAGGATAAGGTCTCCACTGCGATCGATGTGCGTTTTGCGCCGATCAACGAGATTGATTTTCTGGATGCATTTGAGGGCTTAAGCGGGACAGGCCCTGTCAGCGCCGTTATCTGGACCACCACCCCCTGGACGTTACCGGCTAACCAGGCGGTATCGCTGAATCCTGAGCTGGATTACGTGCTGGTGCAGGCAGATCTGGGCGCTGGGCAGGAGCGTATTCTGCTCGCCGAAGCCTTGGTCGAGGCGGCTATGCAGCGTTACGGCGTGGACAATTATCGCACCGTCGGCCGCTGCAAAGGCCAAGCGCTTGAGCACAAATTGCTGCAGCACCCCTTCTATGACAAGCAGGTGCCGTTAATTCTCGGTGATCATGTCACCACAGAGGCGGGTACCGGAGCCGTCCATACCGCGCCTGATCATGGCGTTGAAGACTTTATTGTCGGTCAGAAATACGCCATCGAGACACTCAATCTGGTCGATGGTCACGGCATCTACGTCTCAGCGGCAGGGCGTTTTGCCGGTCAGCATGTGTACAAGGTTGATGATGAGATCGTCGCCTTGCTGCGTGAAGAGGGGCGTTTGATCAAGTCGGTCAAGTTTGAACACAGCTACGCCCACTGCTGGCGCACCAAGACCCCGCTGATCTACCGTGCCACCCCGCAGTGGTTTATCAGCATGGATGAGCAGGGGCTGAAAGAAAAAGCCCTGGAAGCGATCAAAGGGGTCCAGTGGTTTCCCGGTTGGGGCCAGAGTCGTATCGAGTCCATGCTCGAGCAGAGCCCCGACTGGTGTGTCTCGCGCCAGCGAACCTGGGGCGTACCCATCACTCTGTTTATCCACAAAGAGACCCAGCAGCTGCATCCTGAAACCGCACGGTTGATCGAAGCGGTCGCGCAGCGGGTTGAGAAGGGCGGCATCGATGCTTGGTTTGAGATGGAGCCTAGCGAATTGCTGGGGGCTGATGCAGATCAATACAGCAAAGTGAATGACACCCTGGATGTCTGGTTTGACTCGGGGGTCACCCATTACTCGGTACTGGATCAGCGTACCGAGCTGCAATTCCCCGCAGATCTTTATTTGGAAGGCTCGGACCAGCACCGTGGTTGGTTCCAGTCCTCGCTGAAAACCTCGATCGCTATTCGCGGTGTCGCTCCCTACAAGCAGGTCCTGACCCACGGTTTTACCGTCGATAAGAACGGCCGCAAGATGTCCAAGTCGATGGGCAACGTCGTGGCGCCGCAACAGGTGATGAATAAGTACGGCGCCGATATTCTGCGACTGTGGGTTGCTTCGACCGACTTTAGTGGTGAGATGGCGGTGTCCGATGAGATTCTCAATCGCACCGCCGACTCCTATCGACGTATTCGCAACACCTCACGCTTTCTGCTTTCTAACCTGAGCGGATTTGATCCGGCCCAGCATCTACTCCCTGCCGATGAGATGCTGGCATTGGATCGTTGGGTGGTGGATCGCGCTGCACAGCTGCAACAAGAGATACTCAGTGCTTACGATAATTACCAGTTCAACAACGTGTACCAGAAAGTCCACCATTTCTGTTCGCTGGATCTGGGAGGCTTCTATCTCGATATCATCAAGGATCGCCAATACACCACCCAGCCCGACTCGCTGGCGCGCCGTTCCTGTCAGACCGCGCTCTACCATGTGGCCGAGGCGCTGGCGCGCTGGATCGCACCGATCACCAGCTTTACCGCCGATGAGATCTGGCACAGCCTGCCAGGACAGCGCAGTGACTCTATCCACCTTGAGACTTGGTATGAGGGGTTGTTTGAGTTGGATGCGGATGATGGCTTCGGACGTAGTTTCTGGCAGCAGGTGTTGAGTGTTAAAACAGCGGTTAACAAGGAGCTGGAAAACCAGCGCAAGCAAGCAGGGGTCAAATCGGGTCTCTCTACCGAGGTGGTTCTCTATTGCGATGCGGAGCTTAAAGAGTTGCTGGAGCGCCTGGGCGATGAGCTGCGGTTTGTCTTGATCACCTCGGACGCGAAGCTTGATCTGCTCGAAAATGCGGGCGATGCGGTTGCTACCGACTTGGCTAACTTGAAGCTTAGCGTCCGTATTAGTGAAAAAACTAAGTGCACCCGCTGCTGGCATCTGCGCGAGGATGTGGGTAGTCATGCAGAGCACCCCGAGCTCTGTGGTCGCTGTGTAGACAACGTCAGCGGTGACGGAGAGCATCGCGCTTTCGCGTAATCGCTATGAACGTGCTCAAATTCAAACACTCAGGCCTGGCTTGGCTATGGTTGGCGCTGCTGGTGTTGATTCTGGATCAGGCCAGTAAGCAGCTTGCGCTAGCCTATCTGGAATACGCCCAGCCGATCGCACTGCTGCCGGTATTCGACCTTACCTTGCTCTACAACAAAGGCGCTGCCTTTAGTTTTCTGGCAGGACAGGATGGCTGGCAGCGCTGGTTCTTTAGCCTGATAGCCGTTGCCGTGTCTGGCTACTTGCTGCGCTGGTTGGGGAATGTATCTCGAGCCGAACGGCTGCTGAGTATCGCGCTGGTGCTGGTACTGGGTGGTGCCATTGGCAACCTGATCGATCGTTTGCTATTTGGCCATGTTGTCGATTTTATCTCTCTGCATTGGGACCGTTACTATTATCCCGCGTTTAATGTTGCGGACTCTGCGATCACGGTCGGTGCGCTGTTGTTGCTATGGGAAAGCCTAGTCTCCAGCCGCAAGGCATCATCTTGAATTAGCCAGGCATTCAGTTGCTATAGGAGTTGTTATGACAAAAGCAGTCGTCAGCCAGGGATCACGCGTTAGTCTCCATTTCAGCATCGAGCTGGAAAGCGGCGAGCTGGTGGATAGCACTCGAGACAGGTCACCGGCAACCTTTGAATACGGCGATGGCAACCTGCTACCGGGTTTCGAACAGGCGCTGCTGGGGCTGGCCGAGGGCGACCGAAGCCGGATTCGAATCGCGCCTGAGCAGGGCTTTGGAATGCGTAACCCCAATAATTTGCAACGCTACGCGGTGTCCGACTTTAAGGATATGGAGCTGGAGCCTGGTCTGATGGTCAGCTTTTCTGATCCTTCTCAAGGAGGCTTGCCGGGCATCGTCGACTCAATCGACGGAGATCGGGTCACGATCGATTTTAACCATCCCTTGGCGGGGAAGATGCTTTACTTCGATGTGGAAATCATCGCAGTCGAGCTGATATAAATCACAATGACTTGATGCTGATCAGTATTTAGACAGGAAGTCGCTCCCTCCCCCAATGTCTTGGGCTACCCTTATCCTGTAAGCTAATGAGACTATTAGTTGATTGCCTGTTGGCGCACGACGACAGATTAGGGATCAGGGATTATCCGCGGGTGCGCCCAGTAGTCGGGATTTAAGGATGAGTGTGTATAACGATCGAGAACTATCTTCTCAGTCGCGTTTCTCTGTTAGAAAACGCGCTGCCTGCCGATTCAGCCGTGGTTTTACCCTGGTTGAATTGCTTGTTGTCCTTGCTATAGTCGCCGTACTTCTCGCTGTTGCTTCTCCCAATTACGATTCTATTATCTCCGGTAGCCAGGTCGATGAGTCGCGCTTGGGTCTGGCCACCAGCCTGGCGCTGGCAAGGACCGAAGCGATTAAGGAGGGGAGGAGTGTAACGCTGTGCGCAGGAACCTTTAGTGCATTCTGCAATCCAGGGGAGGAGTGGCAAATAGGCTGGCAGCTTCGTACGCTGGCTAACGTGCTGTTACAAGTAGTTCAGCGCGATAGCGACGATCCAGCCATTAGTTTTGTCTGCGGCGGTACGCCCCAAAAAGATCTCCAATATTTAAGTAGTGGCCTACGCAGTGGTACTGGAGATTGTGTTTTCACCATCTCAAAAAATAGTGTCAGCAAGACGCTGACCATTAGCCCTACCGGCCGCGTTCGGATGAACTAACAGAGGGAATGAGAGCGTGAATACATGAGCCCCTACAGCGCTAACCAGCATCCTTTCCCAGAACAGGGTTTCACCCTGATCGAGATTTTGGTCGCGGTACTGATTCTGTCGTTGGGGATCTTGGGGTTGATCGGCATGGAGAGCGTGGCGCTAAAAAGTAACCAGGGCGCCTACTACCGTAGCCAAGCCACCATTCTATCCTACGATCTGGCTGATAAGATGCGGGCTAATGCAGAGGGAGCAGGTGTTGCAGGGGGAAGCACTACGAACGAATATCTTGCCGCCATCCCCGGCAAAGGCGTCGAGCATGCCAATGCCTGTATCAGCTATACCGGCAGCATAACAGGCAGTGGTTGTTCGCCTAAGGAGATAGCAGAAAGTGAAATCTTTGAGTGGTTTAAAAAACTGGATGCGGTGCTGCCGGGTGGGGTTGGTTCCTTGGCGGTAAATTCGGGTATCCAAACAGTCACAATCAGTTGGGACGATGATCGTGACGGCAGTGCTGAACAAAGTTTTTCTTTTAGTTTTGGATTGTAATGATGCGAGTTAAAGGGGGAGCGTCATTAAACCGCCAAGCTGGCTTCTCCATGGTTGAGTTGATGGTGGCGTTGGTGCTGGGGTTGTTTTTGACCACCGCCATTTTACAGACGTTTATCGGCGCTAAACAGACCTATGAGCTTCAGCAAGAGCTTTCTCGGATTCAAGAGAATGGGCGCTTTGCGATGAGTTTTTTGACCAAAGATATTCGTGCAGCAGATTTCTGGGGGTGTTTGAAAGATGCAGATGCTTCTGCAAGTGGTAGCGTATCGAGCATTCTAAGCGGTGCTGTTAGCTCCAATATCTATGCGGGAGGGGTGTCCGGATTTAACAATGTATCTGTGTATTCTACCGGTTACACCTCTGTTTTTGGTGGCGTAGATGCCACTTCTTCAGACGCTATTTTACTACAGGGAGCAAGGGGTGAAGGTATTGCCGTCGAAAAGGTGCCAAGCGCTAGCAGCATCAATATCCATCTTACATCGACGAATGGGATCAAGCAGGGAGACATTCTGCTCGTTTCAGATTGTACTAAAGGGGTTATGTTTCAGGTAACAGAAAATCCTAACCCGTCCGATAAAATTGTGGTTCATGGGCAGAATGGCGGAGGCGTAAACGAAACCCCAGGCAATACACAAAATGGACTAGGGTTGACGCTTGACGGTAGTGCAACAGTTTTCCATGCGGAGCCTGTTCGTTATTGGGTTCGCATTGGTGTGAGTGGAGAGCCCGCATTGATCAGAGGGACTGATACCGATCCCTGGACAGGGGGGGATGAGTTGGTCGAAGGGGTCGAGAACCTTCAATTTCTCTATGGGGTTGATGTGCCACCTAAGAATGGCACACCTAACTATTTCGTATCGGCCGATCAGGTCAGCAGTGCGACCACTTCGATGGATGATGTTGTCAGTGTCCAAATCCATCTTGTTGCGCGCAGCTTAAGAGATAATCTGATTGAACCTCAAATAATTGATTATTACGGCGGCCCAAAGTCTGTTAATGATGGCAGATTACGAAAGGTTTTTGTTTCAACGGTAGCAATAAGAAACAGGTTGGATTGACCGTGATCAGAACCGCTCGGATTAGTTGTCAACAAGGGTTTAGCTTAATCATCAGTATGATTGTTCTGCTTGTGCTGACGGTAATGGGGCTGAGTAGTATCCGCGATACCTCTTTGGAGGAGAAGATGGCGGGAAATATGAAAAGTCGCAATGTGGCTTTTCAGGCCGCCGAGTCTGCGTTACGCGAAGGCGAGGCGTTTGTCGGGTCAACCTCAACGTTACCAGTGTTTGATGGTTCGGTTGCTGGTTTGTATTCCCAAATCACCGAGATGTGGCCGATGTCAGCCGCTTCCTGGGGCGTGGGTTCTTCGGTGCGAAGTTTTAGCGGTACGTTGTCGGGAGTGGCCGCTCCACCCGTTTATATTATTGAACAGATGGGCTCAGCAGCCCCTTTAGCGAGTATCGCGGCTGCACGGGATCAAAACACTCAAACCTTTTACCGCATAACTGCACGGGCTGTCGGCAGTACGGATACTGCTGTTGTTATCCTACAAACGATATATCGGCGTTAACGGACATTTCCGCCAAGGGGGATTTATGAATAGGTTAGGCGCTCAGCTAAAATTACTTTCAGTGCTGTTGGTGTTGCAGCTATCTGTTCCGGCAATGGCGGCGGTGTCTCAACTACCGCTATTCTTGACGCAATCAGTTGATCCGCGCGTGATGTTGGTGATGTCTAACGATCACCAGCTATCGGTTAAAGCCTATACCGATTACGCTGATTTGAATAATGACGGTTCGTTGGATACCACCTATATCGATGTGATCGAATACAGTGGTTATTTCGACAGCGGTAAGTGCTACACCTATACCAATAGCCGCTTTCAGCCTGCGGTAGCCGTGGATACAGGAACCCATCAATGCTCTACGAACAGCCACTGGAGTGGTAACTTCATGAACTGGGCCAGCATGACGCGGATGGACATGGTGCGTAAGGTGCTTTATGGCGGCCTTAGGTCGATTGATACGACAACTGACACGGTGTTGGAAAGGGCATTTTTGCCGCGTGACGTACACGCATTCACTAAGGTGTTTCGTTCGGCAACAGATCTTAACAAGTACACGCCGATTACTGGCACAGCAATTACGATCTGTAATTTTACTGATGCCAGTAGCGGCCTAAGTAAAGATGTAACTACGGCGCCTTTGCTGCGAGTTGCGCAGGGGTACTTTCCTCGCTGGGCTGCACAAGAAACCAGCCAATGTGTCTGGGACCCCACCGATGTTAGTGATCATAAGCCCAATTCTGGAACTGATTATGTAGCACGTGTTCAGGTATGCGTATCAGGTTTGGAAGAGGATAATTGCAATAGTTACGGTAACAACCAAAAACCGACCGGATTGCTCCAAGACTACGGTGAGGATACAAAAAGTCGCCCTATTCGCTTTGGTTTGATGAGTGGCAGCTATGCCAAAAACAAATCGGGTGGTGTGCTTCGACGTAATTTGGAACGAATTACTGGGCATGTTGATGCTTCAAAAAATGAGATCGATACCTCGACAGGGGTATTTAATACCACCAGTAATGGGATAATAAATACACTCAATCGCCTCAGAATCAGTAGCTATAACTACACAGGGAACAAATATGACAGCGGGTGCGGTGCCGCAGGTCTTACTAGTTTTAATGATGGAAGTTGTGTCGATTGGGGTAATCCATTAAGTGAAATTTATCTGGAAACGTTGAGATATCTTGCGGGTAAAACTGCGCCTACGGCAGCTTTTAACGCATTTAACACCAGCCTAATAAATAAAGACAGCAGTTTTATTAACTCCCTAACCCAGGTTGACTGGGTTGATCCTATGCCCGCCAGCGAGTATTGCGCAGATACTTCGATCCTAACACTGTCCACCGGTTTGAACTCTTTTGATACTGACCAATTAAGCAATGATATCTCGATCAACGCCGCAACAGCGACGGCTCAAGTAGGGGTCCAAGAAGGGGTCGTCGTTGGGGGGACTGACAAGTACCTGTTAGGCGGTGGTTCCGTAATCCATGACAAACAGTGCACAGCCAAAGGGTTAGGTAGCCTGTCCGATGCCAAAGGTGTTTGCCCCGAGGTTCCATCGATGGAGGGGGGATACCATATCGCTGGACTTGCCTACCACGCCCGGACTAAAGATCTAAGGACTGGGAGTGGCTATATTGGTGACCAAACGTTAACAACTTACGGTGTGGCTTTAGCCGAGAGTCTGCCACGATTTCTGATTGGGACGGGCAACAACACCTTAACTATCCTGCCGGCCTGTAATGCTCAAAAATCAGGTGACCCTTGGCGTGACTGCAGTATGACTGACCTAATTGTCGAGTCGTACAGCCTTACGGAGGGGAGTCTATTGGTTAATTGGGAAGATTCCACATGGGGGGGGGATTATGATATGGATGGTGTCGTGAGACTTGAATATTGTGTTGGCCCTGCGGCATGCGCTACTACCAGTTTAGGGGCTGATGTTAATGTGGGTACGGACGAAATCAGGATTAAAGCTTCTGCTGTGCAGGCCTTTGCCGGACACTCTTTGAAGTTTGGTTATGTGCTGTCGGGTGCGGGTGCTAGTG